>JACVSB010000149.1 GCA_014534155.1 Thermoleophilia bacterium | reverse complement strand
CGGACTCGGCGAGGGTCGCCGAGACGCAGAGCGCCCGGGCGCCGTTGGCCTGTGCGAGCGCCAGCGCCTCCCGAAGCGGCGTGTCCGCCCCCAGGTAGAGCACCGCCCACCCGTCCGCGTGGAGGAGCGCGGCGAGCATGAGGAGACCCAACTCGTGGCGCTCGGCTGGGACGCAGCAGAGGACGATCCGCCCGCGGGGGCCAGCGACCGCGCCGTCGAGAAGCGCCCGCACCTTCCCGCGTGTGAGCTCCGAGACGGCATGCTCGTCGGCCACGCGGAGCTCGCCGGCCGCCCAGAGCTCGCCGACCCGCTTGAGCGCGGGCTCCGCCACGTGCAGGATGGCGTGCTCGCGCGGGAGGAGCCGGAACGCCTGGTCGAGCGCGTGCGAGATCCGCGCCACGTCCCCCTCGCGCGCGGCCGAGACGAGCGCGTCGGCCAACTCGGCGGGGTCGCTGGCGACCGTGGCCGAGTCGCCGCCGAGGAGGCGTGCCGCCTCGCCGATCCGGTACCCCTCGGCCAGCCGGGCCTTCAGCCACTCGACCCGGGCGACGTCGCGCTCCGAGTAGCGCCGGTGCGCGCCCACGGTGCGCTCAGGCGCGAGGACACGGTAGCGCTGCTCCCACTTCCGGAGCGTCGCCGAGGGGACACCGGTCCGGTTCGCGACTGCCTGGATATTCATACTCGTACGCCTGAAGGCCGCACCAGCAGGCGTTTTGCGGGCGAGCTCGCTGGTAGGGTAGACGAGGTGGTGCCGACGCGCGAAACGGTTCTCGAGGCGCTCGCCGGGGTCATCGATCCCGAGCTCGGGCGCTCGGTGGTCGAGCTGGACATGATCCGGGCGGTCGACGTGTCTCCCGACGGGCGCGTCGACGTGGAGCTCGCTCTCACGGTCTCCGGTTGCCCTCTCCGCGCGAGCTTCGAGGAGCAGGTCGCCGGTGCGCTCGCGGGCGTGCATGGGGTGGCCGCGCACCGGCTGCGCTTCACCGTCATGACGCCCGACGAGAAGGCGGCGCTGACCGCGCGCCTTCGTGGCGACGTGGCCGAGCGCACCCCAGGGATCTCGGTCAGCGCCTCGACGCGCGTCGTCGCCGTTGCGAGCGGAAAGGGCGGCGTGGGCAAGTCCTCGCTGGCGGCAAACCTCGCCGCCGCGTTTTCGGCGCTCGGGCGCCGTACGGGGATCCTGGACGCCGACGTCTACGGCTACTCGATCCCGCACATGCTCGGGATCCGGCAGCGGCCCGTCGCCGTCGACCGGATGATCGTCCCGCCGCTTCGCGGCGACCTGAAGGTGATGTCGATCGGCTTCTTCCTGGACGAGAACTCGCCCGTCATGTGGCGCGGCCCGATGCTCCACCGCGCGCTCGAGCAGTTCCTCTCCGACGTCCACTGGGGAGATCTGGACGTCCTCGTCGTGGACATGCCGCCGGGGACGGGCGACGTCGCCATCTCGCTCGGGCAGCTCCTCCCGCGCGCCGAGGCGGTCGTCGTGACGACGCCCCACCGAGCCGCGCAGCAGGTGGCCGTCCGCGCCGCGCAGATGGCGCGGAAGACGAACATGCGCCTCGTCGGCGTGGTCGAGAACATGGCGTACCGCGCTGGGACAGGGGAGGAGCTCTTCGGCTCCGGGGGCGGAGAGGCGCTCGCGCTCGAGGTCGAGGCGCCGCTCCTCGCGCGCATCCCCTTCGACCCCCGCCTGGCCGCTCTCGCGGACGAGGGCGAGCCGATCGTCCTCGTCGACCCTGGCGCGGAGGTCTCGCGGGCGATCGTCGCCCTCGCCGAGCGCGTCGCGGAGACGCGGCGCGAGCGCGGGGTGGGGATCGTGAAGCCGCTTCCTCTCGCGAGCGCGCTGTAGCCGAAGGCCAGCGGCTACGCGCCCCGTAGGCGCGTGAACCCGGCGTGGAGGAAGTCCGTGATGCCGTACGCGGCGAAGATCGCCGTGCCGAAGCGCGCCGGGCGCGGCGCGAGGACGTGCCCGTAGGCGAGCCCCGAGGCGAACCAGAGGCCGAGGCAGTACGGGCAGGTGAGAAGCTCGCCGAGGACGGCGCGCATGCCGTGCTTCTTCGGCTCCTGGGCCTCCGGGTCCTCCGTTACGGGCGCGCGCAAGAAGGCCGTCACCTCGTCCTTGGCGACGACGCGGCTCATCTTGTAGCTCGCGAGCGCGATCCGGCCGACGTCGCCTCCCGGGAGCCGGTCGGGCAGCCGCCGCCCGCCCACGAGCAGGAAGACGGCGAAGGCCGCCCAGAACGCGGTCGTGAGGGTCGCGTACTCCGTGAGGGGTCGCTCCTCGACGGAGCGCGCGACGTCGGCCGTCGTCTCGCGCGCCACGGCGAGCGCGTGCCCGGAGCGAGCGAGGGCGAAACTAGCCCGTCTCGCCCGTGGCGTCGTGCGGGGCGCCGACCGGCTTCGACTCGGGCGACCCGCGCTGACGTAGGTACACGGAGAAGATGACCATCGTCCCGACGGCCAGGAACTCCGATTGCCAGTTCTGCAGCGTCCGCTCCCAGAAGTCGGGGCGGGTGAGGTAGAGACCGTACGAGACGGTCGGGTCCTTGTGCTCCTCCTGCATCGAGTTGTACTGCGACCAGTTCGTGACCGACTGGGCGAACCACGAGGCGAAGAAGATGAGCGAGAAGGCGATCAGGAGGGAGTTCTCGTACATGCGCGTGCGGAGGCCGCCCACGCGGGCCCAGAGCGGCGAGGACTCGTCGGCGGCCTCGCCGACCTTCTGCTCCTCGTCCGACTCGAGCCCCGCCTTCTCGAGCTCCTTCGACTCCGGCGAGCCGCGCTGGAGGAGCCAGACCGTCACCAGGATGAAGAGACAGAACTGGAGCCACTCCGACTGCCAGTTCTCGAGGACAGCCGCCCCGAAATCGGACGAGTAGAGGAAGCGCTCGTACGAGACCGTCTGGGAGGAGTGCTGAACCTGCTCCTCGTTGTAGGCGAGCCAGCCGACTACGGATTCGCCCACCAGCGAGGCGACGAAGATCGCGAGGAAGAAGAGGCTGAGCGAGTTCGAGCGTAGAAACCGGCCGGTCAAAGGTGACGGAGCCCGACCAGCGAGTAGAAGACGATCCCCGCCAGGATGACTGCGAGGTACGTCACGAACATGACGCGCACGACGCCAACGTACCGCCGAGGGCGGATGTGCAACGACCGCGTCAGCCGGCTACGAGCGCGTACACGATCGTGGCGAGAATGAGCGCGAAGAAGGTGACGGCGACGAGCGCAGCCGCCACCTTGGCGCCGCGAGGGGCGCCCCCGCCTGTCTCGTCCCCCGCCACAGCGGGAGGGTAGCCGCCCCTCGCGGCGGACGAGCGCCCGCGCTACGCCGCCGCCTGCAGAGCGCGCACGAGGTCGTCCTTCGACATGTCCGAGCGCCCCTTGATGTCCAACTCCCTGGCGCGCTCGTAGAGCTCGTCCTTCGAGAGCTGCTCCAGCTCGCCGTCCTGCGCGGCGGAGGCGTCTCCTTCTGCGCCTCCGCGCCGGCGGGCGCTCGAGCGGCGCTGCTTCGAGGCCTCCAGGCTCGCGCGGAGGGCGGCCATGAGGTCCGGCGTCGTCTGCGGCTCCTCGCGGGGCTCGACGTGCGTCTCCTTGCCCCTGCGCTTGGCGGTGATGATCTCGCAGAGCGCGTCGCGGTACGTGTCCTCGTACTTGCCCGGGTCGAAGGCGCCGGAGAACGACTCGACCAGCCGGCCTGCCATCTCGAGCTCGCGCTCGTCGACCTCCGCCTCTTCCGGCGCCACGCCCTCGACGCCGCGCACCTCGTCGGCGAAGTACATCTTCTCCAGCGTGATCACGCCGTCGCGCACGCGCAGGCACCCCAGGTGCTGCTTGTCCCGCATGACGTACTTCGCGATCGCCGCGAGCCCCGAGCGCTGCATCGCCTCCCGCAGGAGCGTGTACACCTTGTCCGCGTTCTCGGCCGGCCCGAGGTAGTAGGTGCGCTCGAAGTAGATGGGGTCGATCTCCTCGTAGGGGACGAAGTCGCGGATGTCGATCGTGCGGAGGTTGTGAACCTCGGCCGCCTGAAAGTCCTCGTCGGACATGTAGACGTACTCGCCCTTCTCGTACTCGAACGCCTTCACGATCTCGTCGTTCGGGACAGCCTTCCCCTCGGCCTTGCAGACCTTCTCGTAGCCGATCCGGCTTCCGTCCGGCTCGTGCACGAAGTGGAAGTGCAGGTCCTTCTCCTCGATCGCGCTGTACATCCGCACGGGGACGTTCACGAGGCCAAAGGAGATGGAGCCCGACCAGATCGCGCGCGGCATCGTCCTCCTTCTCTCCGCGGGGGCGGCACGCGAATCACCCGGCACCTCGCGTTCGTTAGGGTTTCGCGCGGGTCGGGATGCGCAGGCGCGCCGTTCTCCAGATGCTCGCGATCGGCGTCCTCACCGGGCTCGCGTCCGGTGCGGCGGCCTACTTCATCCCCTGGCTTCCCGACGCGTCCTCGAAGGAGGCGGGCGCGATCGACGAGGTGTACTGGTTCGTCGCGATCATCTGCGCGCTCATCTTCGCCCTCGTGGCGGGCGTCTCGCTCTACGCCGGCTGGAAGTTCCGGGCTCCGCCCGACGACATGGACGACGGCTCTCCCATCCACGGCCACACCGGGCTCGAGATCATCTGGACCGCGATCCCGACGGCGCTCGTCGTCGCGATCGCCATCTTCAGCGGCGTCAAGCTCGCGCAGGCCGAGAACCTGCCCGATGGGGCCGGCACGATCGAGGTCACGGGCCAGCAGTTCGCCTGGAGCTTCTCCTACCCGGCGATCGGCAAGAACGTGACGAGCGGCGAGCTCGTGCTCCAGGCAGGGAAGACCGTCGACCTCGACCTGACGGCGAAGGACGTCATCCACTCATTCTGGGTGCGCGAGTGGCGCG
>JACVSB010000022.1 GCA_014534155.1 Thermoleophilia bacterium | reverse complement strand
GATGTCGCTCGGTGGCGTCCGCGACGAGGCGGAGATCCGCGGGCACCGCCGCACCTACATCGGCGCTCTTCCCGGCCGCCTCGTGAGGGCCCTTCGCGACGCCGGAACGATGAATCCCGTGATCATGCTGGACGAGGTGGACAAGGTCGGCGCGGACTGGCGCGGCGATCCCTCGGCGGCGCTCCTGGAGGTGCTCGACCCCGCCCAGAACCACTCCTTCCGCGACCACTACCTCGACGTGGAGCTCGACCTCTCGGAGGTCGTCTTCCTGGCCACCGCGAACATCGCGGACACGATCCCCGGCCCGCTCCTCGACCGCATGGAAGTGATCCGCTTCGACGGGTACACCGTCGACGAGAAGGTGGCGATCGCGCGCGGGTACCTGTGGCCGCGCCAGCGCGAGCGAAACGGCCTGCTCGAGGAGGAGGTCGAGATCTCGGACGAGCTGCTCGAGCTCGTCGTGTCGGAGTACACGCGCGAGGCGGGCGTGCGCCAGCTCGAGCGGGAGCTCGGAAAGCTCCTGCGCAAGACGGCGACGAGGATCGCAGCCGGCCAGGTGGAGGCGCCGGTCGTCGTCGGGCTCGAGCTCGTCCGCGAGGCCCTCGGCCGCCAGCGCTTCTACCAGGAGGCGGCCGAGCGGACGGCGGTTCCCGGCGTCGCGACCGGGCTCGCCGTCACCGGGACGGGAGGCGAGGTCCTCTTCGTCGAGGCGACGTCCATGCCGGGCGACGGGACACTCACCCTGACGGGGCAGCTCGGCGACGTCATGAAGGAGTCGGCGCGGATCGCGCTCTCCTACCTGCGGGCGCACGGCGACGCCTTCGGCATCGAGGAGTCCGCGTTCGAGGACCGCTCCTTCCACGTGCACGTGCCCGCGGGCGCGATCCCGAAGGACGGCCCGAGCGCGGGAATCACGATGGCGACCGCTCTCGCCTCCCTCCTCTCGGAGCGCCCGGTGAAGCACACGGTCGGGATGACCGGAGAGGTGACGCTGCAGGGGCGCGTCCTGCCGATCGGCGGCCTGAAGCAGAAGGCGCTCGCGGCCCACGCGGCCGGCCTCACGGACGTGGTCATCCCGGAGCGAAACCGGGCCGACCTGGACGACGTGCCGGAGGACGTGCGCGAGAAGATGCGCCTCCACCCGGTCATGAGCCTCGCCGAGGTGCTCGAGCTCGCCCTCGAGCCCGCACGACGTGACAGGCCATCGCTGTCGGCGGTGTAGCCCCGTTCCCGAGGAGATCCGCCGCGCGGCGGATCTCCTCGAGCGCCGGTGGCTGCTGCAGATCCTCTACGCGGCTCACGAGGGCGCCGTGCGCTTCAACGAGTTCCGCCAGGCCGTCGGCCCGGTGCCGCCCCGCACGCTGGCGGCCAGGCTCGTTGAGCTCGAGGACGCGGGCGTGCTCCAGCGCGTCGTCGTCGACTCTCGCCCCCCGCGGGTCGAGTACCGCCTGACCGCCGAGGGCGGGCGCCTGAGCGTGATCGTGGACGCGCTGCGCGACTGGGCGCGCGAGCGCTCGGCCGCGACGGGCTAGCTCGCCTCGGCCTGCCGGGTTCGCGCTCCCGCTGCCCCGGCGAGGAGCTGGAGGAGGGCGGCGAGCGCCGGCGTCCTCGCCGCCCCGACCCGGTGCGCCGCGTAGATGCGGCGCTTGAGCGCGATGGGCACGATCGGACGCGTCGCCGTTCCGGGGTGCGGCGCGGGCAGTGAGAGCTCGGAGGCGAGGGCGACGGCGACGCCCGCGGCGACGAGGCCCTGCCAGACCCCGTGGTCGTCCGACTCCATGGTCACGTCGGGCTCGAACCCGGCGGCGTTGCAGGCCCGCCGGACGAAGGCGTGGCAGGAGGAGCGCGAGGTGGACGTGACCCAGGAGTCGCCGGCGAGGTCGACGAGCCGGACGGCCGCCTTCGCCGCCGCGGGGTGGTCCCGCGGGACGAGCGCGTGCACCGGGTCGTCCAGGAGGTGGACGAGCGCGACCGCGTCGTCGCGCGCGAGCGCGACGTAGTCGTACTCGTAGACGAGGGCGAGGTCGAGCGTTCCAGCCTTGAGCGCCGCGAGCGCGAAGGCCGGATCCGATTCGGTCAGGGAGAGCTCGATCCCGGGATGCCGCGCTCGGAACTCGGCGATCACGCCCGGGAGGATCGTCGCGTACGCGGTCGGGAACGAGGAGACGCGGAGCGTCCCCCGGCTCAGCCCGGCGATCGCGTGCACGTCGGCCTCGGCCGACTCGAGGCGCGCGAGCAGCTCCTCGGTGTGGGCGACGAGCGTTCGCCCCGCCTCGGTCAGGCGGACGCTCCGCGGCCCTCGCTCGACGAGGGCGACACCCGCCTCGCGCTCGAGTCTCGAGAGCTGCTGGGAGACCGCCGAGGGGGTGAAGGAGAGCGCTTGCGCCGCCGCCGTGATCGATCCCCGGTTGGCGACCTCGAGGAGCATACGCATCCGTCGCACGTCGAGCATCAGCAGGGCTTAAGCTTAGTGGAAGGAAGTTCACTTGTCCTCAACAGCGGCAAGTGGCACCGTTGCCCCATGCCCCTCCTCCGGCGTCTCGCCTTTCCGCTCCGTCTCGCCCGGGCCCGGGTCGCCCGCGCGTCGGGGCGCCTGGCGCTCGTCGCCCTCGGTCTCGCCGCCGCCGCCGCCACGGTCGCGGCGGTCTCGGCCGGGAGCACCGTCGCTCAGGACCGGAGCGTCGCGCGCTCCGTCGGCCGCCTGCCCGAGCCCGAGCGCGCCGTGCGAGCGGCGTGGTTCGGCGTGCCGAACGCGGGCTCCGGCCGCGCAGCGCTCGACCGCGAGGCCGAGCGCGCCGTCCGGCGGATCACGCCGTCCGCCCCCGTGGAGACGCTGCTCTACCGGCGGACGAGCATCCGCGGCCGGCTCGTCGACCTCGGTGCCGTGGACGGCCTCGCTCCGTGGGTGCGCCTCCGCTCCGGCCGCCTGCCGCGCCCCTGCACGCGCGAGCGCTGCGAGGTGCTGCAGCTCGCCGGCCGGGGGCCGATTCCCATGCTTCGCGACGTGGAGCTCGTCGTCGTTGGGAAGGCCGCCCTCACCTCCGACGTGCTCCTCGGCGAGTTCGTGAAGCCGGGGACGTACCACCAGCCGGCTACGCCGCCGCTCCTCCTGGCCGAAGGCGTCGAGACCCTCGCCTCGACCCGCGAGCTCGAGTCGATCTACCGAAGCTACGGCTGGGTCCTGCCGCTCGAGGACGTGCACGTGCGCGCCCGGGACGTCGACGGCCTCGCCGAGCGCGTCGCGGCCGCCCGCGCGACGCTGCGCGCGGCGGACATCGCCTTCGACGTCGAGGCACCCACCACCGCGCTCGAGGACGCGGCCGCCGCCGCCCGCGCAGCGGGCCGGCGCCTCCTTCTCGTCGGCGGTCAGGCGGCCGCGCTCCTGCTCGCCTTCTCCGTGCTTGCGGCCGCGACGGCGCGGCGGAGCACCGAGGCTGCCCGCCTTCGGCTCACCTGGTTCGGGGCGCGGCGCTGGCAGCTCGAGCTCGTGACCGCCGCCGAGGTGGCCGCCGTCGCCTTCGCGGGCACGCTCGTGGGCTGGGCGGGCGGAACGGCGGTCGCCGCGGCGGTCGCGCGCGCCGCGGACGAGCCGGTGGGCGCCGTCCTGCGCCATTCCGTCCTCTCGCCGGCCGGCCTCGTCGGCGCCGTCGCGCTCGCGCTCGTCACCGGCCTCGTCGTCCACCTCGCGGTTCGCGCGCGTCCCGTCCAGGTCCGACGCCTGTCGCTCGCGCCGGTCGACGTCGCCGCGATGGGCGCGCTCGCCGTCGTCGCCGTCGTCCTCGCGCGTGGATCGACAGACGCGGCGGCGCTCGCGCGCGAGCGCGGCACGGGCGTCCTCCTCCTGATCCTGCCCGGCCTCGTCGCCTTCGTGGCCGCGGTTGCGGCGGCGCGAGCGCTCGTTCCCGCCCTGCGGCTGCTCGAGCGTACGGCGCGCACCCGCTCGGTCCCCCTCCGCCTCGCCGCGCTCTCCCTCGCGCGCCATCCGGGGTACGCGGCGGTCGCAACGGCCTTCCTGACCGTGAGCCTCGGCCTTGCGCTCTTCGCCGAGGGGTACCGCTCGACGCTCGAGCGCGGGCAGGAGGACCAGGCCGCGTTCGCGGTACCGGTGGACGCGATCGTGAAGGAAGACCTGCGCGAGCTCGTCCGACCGCTCGACGCCGCCTCGCTCGAGGCGTTCGGGCGCGCAGCCGGCGGCGCCGCCTTCCCCGTCCTTCGCCGCTCGGCGAGCGTGGCGAGGCTGGACGGCTCGGTCACGCTCCTCGGCCTTCCCGCCGACGCGGTCGACTCGCTTCGCTGGCGGAGCGACTACGCGTCGAGCCCGCCGGACGCGCTCGCGCGGCGGATCCGCCCGCGCGGCGACCCTTCCTTTCGCGGCGTGCCGATCCCCGCCGACGCGCGCTCGCTCGAGCTGCCGCTTCAGATCCGCGGGACGCCGATCTCGATCTCGAGCACGCTCCTCACGCCCCGCGGGACGTTCGTCGAGCTCTCCCTGGGGCGGACGGCCGGGCGCGAGCGCCTTCGGCTGCGCGCGCCGCTCCCCCCTTCGGCTCGCGGAGGGAGGCTCGTGGGGCTCTCGTTCCTGCCGCCCCGGCGCATCGAGGAGCCCGGCGCCTCGGCGGGCCGCGCCGGCCGCGGCGTGATCACGACACCGGGGATCCGCTTCCGGGGCGGGCGGACGACGACGGTCCGCTTCGCCGGGTGGAGGCCGACCAATCCCAGCGTCTCGGCCGTCGTCACGAGCAGGGCGACGCAGTTCCACTACGCGATCTCCCAGCTCATCCACTCGCGCTTTCGGCCTGCCCAGCCGACGGACGCCGGCCCCGTGCCCGTGCTCGCAACCTCCCGTCTCGCGGCCGCCGCCGGCGACGACGGCGTCCTCGTGGTCGACGCGGGCGCGCAGGCCCTCATCGGCCGTGTCGTCGGCGTCGTCCGCCGGTTCCCGAGCGTCGAGGGGGAGGCCGTCGTCGCCGACGAGGCGCTGGTGACGACCGCATTGAACGCGAGCCAGCCTGGGTCCGCCGAGCCCGGCGAGGTGTGGCTGCGCGGCGAGCGGGCGAGAGCGGGAACGCTCGCCGGACCGCCCTTCACCGCCCTCGCCCTGACCACGAGGACGGGTGAGCTCGAGCGGCTCCGCGACGACCCGCTCGCTGCTGCAGCCCTCCTCACGTTGACGAGCGCCGCGCTCGTCGGGCTCGCGCTCGCGGTCGTCGGGCTCCTGCTCGGCGTCGTCTCCGACCTGCGCGACGAGCGGGGAGAGCTCTTCGACCTGGAGGCGCAGGGCGCGACACCGGCGATGCTGCGGCGGCAGGCGCGCCTCCGCGCCGCGATCGTCGCGGGCGTGGGCGTGCTCGGCGGCGGGGTGACGGGCGCCCTCCTCAGCTTCCTCGTCGTCGATCTCGTCCGCCTCACGGCGAACGCGGCCGACGCCGAGCCGCCGCTTCTCCTCTCGGTCTCCTGGCCGGTCGTCGCGGCTGCGGTCGCGGGCTACGCCGCCGTGGCGGGCGCGCTCGTCGGCCTCGCGACGGTGCGCGGCTTCCGCGCTCCGGCGGCAGTTCCGGGAACGGAGCGCGGCGCGTGAGCGCCGTCGAGCTTCGCGACGTCTTCCGCGTCTACTCCGAGGACGGAGCAGGCGTCGCCGCGCTCCAGGGTCTCACGCTGTCCGTACAGGAAGGCGAGATCTGTGTCGTTCTCGGGCCGAGCGGGTCGGGAAAGTCCACGCTCCTCCGGCTGCTCGCCGGGCTCGACCGTCCGTCCGCGGGTCGGGTAACGGTGTTCGGGGCGGACGTGGGAAGGCTGCGCGGGCGCGCGCTCGCGCGCTACCGCTCGCAGCTTCTCGGCTACGCCGAGCAGGACTACCGGCGAGCGCTCGCCGAAGAGCTCACCGCCCGGGAGCTCGTGGGACTCCAGCTCGCCCTGGCAGGCGCCTCGCAGCGCGAGCGGGACCGGCGGGCGGACGAGCTCCTCTCGCGCGTCGGCCTCGCCGATCGACGCGACGCGCGGGCAGGCGAGCTCTCGGGCGGAGAGCAGCAGCGCGTGGCCGTCTGCGCGGCGCTCGCGCACCGGCCGCGTCTCTTCCTCGCGGACGAGCCCACGGGCGAGCTCGACCGGGCGAACGCCGCCGTGGTCTACGAGGTGATCGGCGAGCTCGCGCGCGAGGAAGGGGCGACGACGGTGATCGTCAGCCACGACCCGCAATCGGGCGCGATCGCGGACCGGATCGTGCGCGTCCGTGACGGCCGGGTAAGCGAGGAGGTGGCCCGCGGGCGCGAGGGGGAGCGGATCGTCGTCGGCAAGGGCGGCTGGCTGAGGCTCTCAGAGGAGCTGCTGCGGCGTGCGGGGATCGCCTCGAGCGCCGAGGCCCGGCTCGCGGCCGAGGGGATCGTGGTGGCGGCCGCCGGCGAGAGCCGCCCGTCGCCACCTGCGCAGAACGGCGCCCTCCCGGAGCCCGCTTCCCGTCCGCACGGCCCGCTCGTCGCCGAGGCGCGTGGTCTCTCGAAGCGCTACGGCTCCGGTGCGACGGCCGCGCTCGCTCTCCATGGGGTGAACGCGTCCTTTCGCGCCGGGTCGCTCTACGCCGTCACTGGGCCTTCCGGCTCGGGGAAGACGACTCTGCTGCATCTCCTCGCGGGGCTCGATGTCCCGAGCGGCGGCGAGGTCGTCGTGGGTGGGTGCGTGGTCTCGCAGCTCGATCGCAGCGCGCGGGCCGACCTGCGCCGCGAGCGGATCGCGCTCGTCGGCCAGGAGCCGGGCCTCGTGCCCTTCCTGTCGGCGCGCGAGAACGTCGAGCTCGCCCTGGCCCTCCGCGGCGCTGCCGGCAACGTGCGCGAGGCGCTCGCGCAGGTCGGCCTCGGCGAGCGCGCCGAGCAGCGGGTCGCCCTCCTCTCGGCCGGTGAGCGCGAGCGCGTCGCCGTTGCCCGCGCGCTCGTCGTGCGGCCGGCCCTCCTCCTCGCCGACGAGCCCACGGCCCGGCTCGATCAGGCGAACGCGCTCGCCGTCTCCGCCCTCTTCGTCCGGCTCGCGCGCGACTCGGGCGCCGCCGTCGTCTGTGCAACCCATGATCCGGTGGTGATCGAGCAGGCGGACGAGGTCGTGGCGCTGGAGCGCGTCCCTACCCCTCGGACAGCTCCTCGGGAACGAGCTCGAGCTGCCGGCGCTGACCGTTTCGGATGATCGAGAGGGCGATGGGCCGGCCGATCAGGTCGCCGACCAGGAGCCGCTGAAGGTCGTCCACGCGTGCCACGGCGGTCCCGGAGACGCCGACGATCAGGTCTTCGGGGCGGAGGCCTCCCCGCTCGGCCGGGCTCCCCGGCGTCACCTCGACGACCTCGATCCCGGAGCCGGGACCGCCTTCCGCGCGCTGGCGTGGTGGGACGGGGCGAGGCCCGCCGGCGATCCCGAGGTACGCGCGGCGGACGCGCCCGTCCCGCATGAGCGCGCCGAGGACGCGGCGGTTCGCTTCGTTTACGGGAACGGCGAGCCCGAGCCCGACGCCCGCGACCGCCGTGTTGATACCGACGACGCGACCGTCACTCATGGCCAGCGCGCCGCCGGAGTTTCCCGGGTTGAGCGCCGCGTCCGTCTGGATCATGTTGTCGATCACGCGGTAGGAGCGGCCGATCCGGGCGGGGAGGGAGCGCCCGAGCGCGGAGACGACACCCGCCGTGACGGAGCTCGCGAAGCCGTGCGGATTGCCGATCGCGACGACCAGTTGTCCCACGCGAAGGCTCGTCGCGTCGCCGAGCTCGGCGGGGCGGAGGCCCGGAGCTTCGGAGCGCAGGACAGCGAGGTCGGAGAGGCGATCGCGGCCCACGACCGAGAAGCGAAGCTCGGTCCCGTCCACGAACGACGCGCGCCCGGACGCGGCGGCGCCGGCGACGACGTGCGCGGAGGTGACGAGGAAGCCATCGGCAGTGAGGACGACCGCGCTTCCGCTCCCGGCGGCGACGCGCCCGCCGCGCCCCGGCCGAGTCACCCTCAGGTTCGCGACCGAGGGCGCGAGCGCATCGGCCACCGCGACGACCGTGCGCGAGTACGCGTCGAGCGCCTCGCCTTCCGACGGTCTCGGCTCGGCTGCCATCACCCGGCATCGGCGAGCACAAGCGAGACCGTGCGCTCGTCGAGCCCTCGGACGACGGTGAGCGCGAGCGACCGCCCGGGCTCGGCGGCGTCGAGCACGCGAAAGAGGTCGTCGACCTCAACGAGCGCCTGACCGTCCGCGGTAGCGATCAGGTCCCCCTCCTCGAGCCCGGCGTCCGCAGCAGGGCCGTCCGCCGCCACCTGGCGAACGAGGAGCCCGTCGCGCTCGGGAAGCCCGACGGCACGCCGCATGCGGCGCGCAGCCCGACCGGGGACGATCGCGACCCCGAGACGCATGCGCTGCGGGGCCTCCCCGCGGGCCAGAGCGTCGACGCGCGAGCGGAGATCCGCGTCGGCGGTCAGCGCGAGGACGAGCGAGCCCTCGACGCGAAGCGCGTTGATCCCGAGCAGCCCGCCGGCGGCGTCGACGAGCGGGCCGCCGGCCGAGCCGCGAACCAGCGGCGCCGTATGCTCCAGCGAGGGGCGGACCCGCCGGCCGCGGGCGCCCCGGAAGCTTCTCTCGGTCGCGGAGACGAGGCCGAACGTGACGCGAAGGCCGCGGCCGCCGGGGTTCGCGAGCGCGAAGACCGGGGTTCCGATCGACGCCTCGCTGCCCGCCCAGGAGAGGGCTGGCGCGCCCCCCGTCGGCACCTCGAGGACGGCGAGCCCGCGATCCACGTCGGCCGCGAGCAGGGGGCCGCGTTCGCTTCGCCCGTCCAGGAAGGAGACCGTCGCCTCCTCTCCGCGGATGTTGTGGGCGCTCGTAAGGACGCGGTCCTCGGCGACGACGATCCCGCTTCCCCCGCGCCCGCGGCCGAGGCCGACGACCGACGGCCCCACCTCCGCCGCGGTGCGCGCCACCGCGTCCTGAAGCTCGCGGATGAACGTCATGCATACTCCTTTCGAGTAACTTGCAAGTGAGAAGTGACAATACACAACACCGGCGGCGTGAGTACGATCGCGGGATCGCTCCTGACCGCTCACCGCTCGAGGACGCGGTCTCGCGAGTCGGCGATCGTTGGACCCTCCTCCTCGTCGACGCGCTCCTCTCGGGGCCGCGCCGCTTCGGCGAGCTTTCGGAAACCGTCCCCGGGATCGCGCCGAACGTCCTCAGCCGGCGACTCCGCGACCTGGAGCGCGACGCGCTCGTCGTCGCGAGGCGCTACTCCGAGCGCCCGCCGCGGTTCGAGT
Source organism: Thermoleophilia bacterium (assembly GCA_014534155.1). The sequence goes on along the minus strand of JACVSB010000022.1, from coordinate 4,132 downwards.
ACGAGCTCTCGGATCGCGGGCAGGAGCTCGCCGGGGCGCTGCGCCTCCTGGCCGACTGGGGCGCGCGCGGCGACGAGGGCCGCGAGCCGTTGCGGCACACGGCGTGCGGGACGCCCCTCGAGGCGCGCTGGTACTGCCCCACGTGCGCGGAGGCGGTCGAGGAGCCCGACGACGCCGAGCTGCACTTCGTGTAGCGCGTAAGGAGTTTGGAAGGGGCTCGGGGGCGCGTCTAAAGGACGCGGCGGCGGGGAATCCTTGCCGAGGCGGCTGTAACGAGTGAAAGGACGGACATGGGAATCATCGGTTGGGTCATCCTTGGGCTGCTGGCGGGGATCATCGCCAAAGCCATCCTCCCGGGCGACGATCCCGGGGGCATCATCGTGACGACGATCATCGGGATCGTGGGCGCGCTCCTCGGCGGGCTCATAGCCGGCGTCGTCGGGCTCGGCGATCCGCTGGACGAGTTCTTCGACATCAGCACGTGGATCGCTGCGATCATCGGGGCGATCATCCTGCTCCTCATCTACCGCGCTGTCGTGGGCCGGCGCGGCACGCGAACGGTCTGACGATCGAGGGGGCCGGCGGCGCTCGCCGCCGGCCCCCTCACACGGCCTTGACGCCCGCGACGAGCCGCTCGATGGACGCTTTCGCGTCCCCGAAGAGCATGGCGGTTCTCGGGTTGTAGTAGAGCTCGTTGTCGATCCCCGCGAAGCCCGGGCTCATGCTGCGCTTGAGCACGACCACGTTGCGCGCGGCGTCCACGTCCAGGATCGGCATCCCGTAGAGCGGGCTGTCGCGATTCGACCGGGCCGCAGGGTTCGTGACGTCGTTCGCGCCCACGACGAGGGCGACGTCGCTGCGGGTGAACTCGGGGTTCGCGCTCTCCATGTCCAGCAGCTGGGGATACGGAACGTTCGCCTCCGCAAGCAGGACGTTCATGTGCCCCGGCATGCGCCCCGCCACGGGGTGGATCGCGTACTTGACCGAGACTCCCCGCGCCTCGAGCAGGTCGGCGAGCTCCCGCGTCGCGTGCTGGGCCTGTGCGACTGCGAGCCCGTAGCCGGGGACGACCATGACCTGGTTCGCGTACGCGAGCATGACGGCCGCGTCCTCGGCGCTGATCTCGCGAACCATCTGCCCGTCCGTCGCGCCTGGAGCGGCGGCCGCAGGTGCGCCGGAGGCCGCCGCCGCGCCGAAGGCACCGAAGAGGACGTTGGCGAGCGAGCGGTTCATCGCTCGGCCCATGAGGATCGTGAGCAGCGTGCCCGAGGCACCCACGAGCGTGCCCCCGATGATGAGCGCGTTGTTGTCCAGGACGAAACCCGTCGCCACGCCGCCCAGGCCGGAGAAGGCGTTCAGGAGCGCGATCACGACGGGCATGTCCGCGCCGCCGATCGGGAGGACGAGGAGGACGCCGAAGACGAGCGAGAGCGCGAGGCAGGCGACAAGCCAGCGCTCGTCCTCGCTGACCGCGGTCGCAACGGCGCAGGCGAGCGCGCCGGCGAAGACGAGCGCGTTCACCCCCTGCTGGGCGCGGAAGACGATCGGCCTCCCGGGCAGGAGCTCCTGAAGCTTGGCGAAGGCGAGCACGCTGCCCGAGAAGGTGAGCGGGCCGAGGAGGGCGGAGGCGAGCGTGGCAACGAGGGTGTCCGTCTCGGGCGATCCGGTCGCGGCGGTGATGCGGTGGAACTCCGCCGCGGCGACCAGGGCCGCGGCGCCGCCGCCGAGGCCGTTCAGGAGGGCGACCATCTGCGGCATCGCCGTCATCCGCACGTAGCGAGCGGCCGGGACGCCGACGGCGACGCCGACCGCGATCGCGACGACGACGAAGGCGTAGTCGTCCACCTCGCGGAGGCCGAGCGTGAAGGCGACGGCGACGAGCATGCCCGCGGCGGCGACCACGTTGCCGCGCCGGGCGCTCCGGGGGGAGGAGAGGCCGCGCATCCCCAGCACGAAGCAGACGGCTGCTGCGACGTAGGCGAGATTGACGAGCCAGCCCGCGAGGGCGAACGCGAGCGTCACTCGTCTCCGCCTGGGCGCCCCCGGCCGCGGAACATGTGCAGCATCCGGTCCGTGACGAGGAAGCCGCCGACGACGTTGACCGTGGCGAAGACGATGGCGATGAAGGTGAGCGCCTGTTCCACGAGGCCGTCCGAGGAGCCCCCGACGAGGATCGCGCCGACGACGACGATGCCGGAGATCGCGTTCGTCCCGGACATGAGCGGCGTGTGCAGGAGCGTCGGCACCCGGCTGATCAGCTCGAACCCGAGGAAGACGGCGAGCGCGAAGATCGTGATGCTCGCGATCAGCTCGGCGCTCACGCCGTCACGAGCTCCTTGACGACCCGCCCGTCGCGGGTGATGCAGGTCTCGCGGAGAATCTCGTCCTCCTGGTCGAGCGCGAGCTCGCCCTCGCGAAGGAGGAGGGCGAGGAAGGCGGCCACGTTGCGCGAGTACATCTGGCTCGCGTGCAGGGGCATGGCCGCGGGCACGTTGGTCTCGCCGACGATGGTCACGTCGCCTGCGACGACCGTCTCGCCGGGCTGCGTGAGAGCGCAGTTCCCGCCCATCTCGGCCGCCAGGTCGACGACGACGGAGCCCGGGCGCATGCGCCGCACCGCCTCCTCGCTCACGAGGAGCGGCGCCGGCCGACCCGGGACCAGCGCGGTCGCGATCACGGCGTCCGACTCGCCCACATGGAGGGCCATGAGCTCCCGCTGGCGCACCTGCTCGTCCTCGGCCAGCGCGACCGCGTATCCGCCCACGCCCTCGGCGCCTTCCACGTCCAGCTCGAGGAAGGTGGCACCCAGGCTCTCCACCTGCTCCTTGACCGCCGGCCGCACGTCGTAGGCCGAGACGACGGCGCCGAGGCGCCGGGCCGTGGCAATCGCCTGCAGGCCGGCGACGCCCGCCCCGAGCACGAGCACCCGCGCGGGTGCGATCGTGCCGGCGGCCGTCGTGAGCATGGGGAAGAACTTGGGCAGCCGGGTGGCGGCGGTGAGCGCGGCGCGATATCCCGCCACGGTCGCCTGCGAGGAGAGCGCGTCCATGGGCTGGGCACGGGTGATGCGCGGGAGGGCGTCGAGCGAGAAGCTCGTGACGCCTCTGGCCGCGAGAGCCTGCGCGAGCTCGGGGTTGACGAGCGGCGCGAGCAGGCCGACGAGGACCTGGCCCGCGCGCAGGCGCTCGAGCTCGCCGTCGTGCGGCGGCCCCACCCGCACGACGAGGTCCGCCTCGGCGTAGAGCTCCTCGAAGGAGACGAGCGCCGCACCCGCCTCCGCGTACTCGCGGTCGGGAAAGGACGCCCCGAGCCCGGCTCCCGCCTCGACGAGGAGGTCTATGCCCTCGCGCACGAGGCGCGCGACCGTGTCGGGGACGAGCGCGACCCGCCGTTCCCCCTCAGCTCGCTCCCGTGCGACTCCGATACGCATTCCGATGGAGTCTAAGTTCGCGTCCCCGTCGCTCGTCCGCCCATCCTGCACCCAGGGGACAGCGAGCCGGGCTCCCCGGTAGGTTTTCCGGCCGTGCACGAGTGGCTTCAAGAGGCGGCCGAGCGGCTCGCGCGCGAGACGGGCGCCGACCCGTCGGGGCTCCAGCTCACGGAGGAGCAGATCGATGGGCTCCTCGAGCTCGCCCGGATCGCCGCCCACGAGAGCGGCGAACGGACGAACGCGCCGCTCGTCTCCTACCTCGTCGGGCTCGCGCTCGGACGGCAGGGGGGCGACCTCGGCGACGCGATCGACGCCGTGGTGGGAAAGCGCGTCTAGCCATGGACCTAAACGATCGGACGGCGATCGTCACCGGCGCCTCGAGCGGGATCGGGCGCGCCACCGCGCACGCGCTCGCGGCCGCGGGCGCGCGCCTCGCGCTGGGAGCGCGCCGCCGCGAGCGCGTCGATGAGCTCGCGGCCGAGCTCGGCCCCGGGCACGTCGCCGCCGCGCTCGACGTGCGGGACGGCGAGAGCTCCCGCGCCTTTGTCGCGCGGGCGAGCGACGAGCTCGGCCCCCTCGACATCCTGGTCAACAACGCGGGGCTCGCTCTGGGGCGAAGCGCCCTCGCCGACGGATCCGACGAGGACGACGTGGTCATGTGGGAGACGAACGTCCTCGGGCTCGTCCGGATGACGCGCCTCG
>JACVSB010000324.1 GCA_014534155.1 Thermoleophilia bacterium | reverse complement strand
TACGCGACCGGGGCCAACCGGTCCCCCGGTCGGACCCCGCGCCGTTCGGACTCCCCGGCAGAGAGCTCGAGAACGGCGCGGGCTCCGCGGCAACCGGCCGCCCGCCACGGCGCGACGCTCGCAGCGATGCGCAGGACCCTTCCCTCGCCGTCGAGGAAGACGGCGTCGATCGGGAACCGCATGAAGGCGGTGTGGATCGAGGAGGCAGGGCGGAGGAGCAGGCCTTCCCCGGGAGGCAGCATCGTGCGGCCGAGGAGCCCTCGCATCCGGGCGAGCGGACGCTCCGCGAGCTGGGTGTGCTCGCAGACGACGTCTCCTCCCTCGCGCACGAGCGTCAAGGGAGAGGACAAGGCGCGCCCGTACTCCTAGTAGCCCACGTGGATGTGGTCGGCATGGTTTGCGAGCGCGAACGAGGGCCCGCCGAGGCCGAGCAGGGAGATGACCTGCTGCGGGCGCACCTCCGCGGGGAGGAGGAGGATGTTCCGCACCGCGCGCTCCGTCAGCCCGCCGGGCTGGGAGTTTCCCGCGATCGCGCGATCCCCGAGTGCGGCGACGTCGACGGCCAGCCCGTAGACGTGCGCCGAGACGACGCCCGGGCGGGCGTAGAGGCGGTGGCCCGACTGCAGGCTGGAGACGAGCACGCGGCCGTCGGCCTCGGCGAGGTAGCGAAGGAGGACGAGGACGCGCACGTCGATCCGGCCGGCGAGGACGTCGCTGCGCCCGCCCGCGTAGATCTCGAGCCTCGGATCGGCGAGGACGCGCTCCTCGATCCTCCGCTTCGCCGCGTCGAGGCCGACGACGAGCGCCCGCAGGCCGACAGCGCGGTCGTAGCGCGCGAGCGCCTGCGCACGATCGGCGTAGGCCGTGCGGCCGTGGAGCGCGAGGAACGCTTCCCACTCGCCGCGGCCTGTCCGAGCCGCGAGCGCCCGCGCCAGGGCGCGGACCTCGGCTCGCGTGGCCGGAACCCGACCGGTTCCGCCCTCCGCGCGGAGGGCTCCGAGGAGCGTCGACCAGCGGACGCCGGCGTCGGCCGCTTCACGTGTGAGAAGGGTCGCAAACTCGGGAGCGAGCCGCTTCGCCGGAGGCGTCGGATCGGGAAGAGTGCGGTGGAGCCAGATCGTCGAGTGCGCAGCGAGTGACTCGACCTCGGGGTCGACCGCGCGCGAGGCGGGGTCTCCCTCGTGCCCGTGCGGGGTGACGAGCGGCTGCGCCGGATCCTCGTTGGGCCGACCGTCCTCGCTGGGGGTGGGGGCCGATCCCTCGCCGGAGCTCGGTGCCGGCCGGGGCTTGCCGGTCCCCGGATCCGGGACGGGAGGCGGGGTCGTGCCGCTTCCCGGCGTGCTCGGCGTTCCGGGCGAAGGCTCGGTGGGTCCGTCCGGCGCGGCGGGCGCGCCCGGCGTCTCGCCCTCGACCGGCTCCGGGAGCGTGTCGTCCGCCGCGGGCGGCGCCTCGGCCGGGGGGTCCTCGGCCGGGGTCGCCTCCGTCGGGGCTTCGTCGCTCGGGACGTCGGCAGCGGTCTCGCCGGTCGTCTCGGTCGTGGTCGCGTCGTCCATCGCCTCGACGAGCGCGTCGCCCGCGCCGGCCGAGAGGGCCGCGCCGGCGAAGAAGAGCGTCGCGAAGGCGAGAGCG
>JACVSB010000368.1 GCA_014534155.1 Thermoleophilia bacterium | reverse complement strand
GCGCTCTTCCTCGCGGCCGTCTGGCAACTCGACCCGCTCGTCCGGTGGCTGTGGCCGATCCCGGTCGCCGCATTCGTCGTGTACCCGTACCTGAAGCGGTGGACGTGGCTGTCGCACGTCTGGCTCGGGGCGGTCGATGGTCTCGCTCCGGTAGGCGCGTGGGTCGCGATTACGGGCGAGCTGCCGTGGCAGGCCTGGGCCCTTGGCGCCGCCGTCGCGTGCTGGGTGGCGGGCTTCGACCTCTTCTACTCGCTGCTCGACCTCGCGGTCGACCGGAGACTCGGCCTGCACTCGTGGGCCACGCGGTTCGACGTGAGAGGTGTGTTTCGGGGAGCGCGCGCGCTGCACGCGCTGACCGTGGCGGCGCTGGTCCTTGCCGGGCTCGGCCTCGAGGTGGGCGTCCTCTACTGGCTAGGCGTCGTCGCGGTGGCGCTCCTTCTCGTCTACGAGCACGGGCTTGTCCGCCCCGACGACCTCCGCCGGCTGAACGCCGCGTTCTTCACCGTGAACGGGGTCATCAGCGTCACCTTCTTTGCCTTCGTGCTCGCCGACTCGCTGTAGAGGCTTCTGACCCGGTCGGGGTAGACGTCTAGAGGCGAACTCGGGCGCTTGCGAAGCGCGCGACGCGGGCGAGCGGCTCCGTCTCGTCGCGGTGAAGCGCGAGCACGAGGATCGGCAGCACGGCGAGCTCCGCGGCGACGAACTCCAGCAGCAGAAGGGACTCGGCGTCGGCCGCGTGCAGGTCGTCGAGGACGACGACGAGCGGCTGCCGGGCCGCGAGTTGCGAGAGAAACGCCGTCGTCGCCTCGAAGAGGGCGAACCGGTCGTCCCCGCCGCCGCCGACGAGTTCGGGGAGACGTGTCCGCTCGCGACCTCCGGACACATGCGCGCGGAGCGCCTGCACCCAGGGCCAGTATGGGGGCGCTCCACCCGCTTCCCAGGTCCGGCCCCACAGGACCATGGCGCCCTGTTGCTTGGCCCGGCTCGCGACCTCGTCCGCGAGCCGTGTCTTCCCGGCACCCTCGACCCCCCCGACGAGGAAGAGCCGCCCGCGGCCGGCAATCGCGTCGTCGAGACCCGCAAGCAGGAGAGCGAGCTCGTCCTCCCGCCCGAGGAACGCTCCGGCGGCCTTGCGACCGGCGGTTGGGAGGGAAGGGACGCCGAGCGCAGGGTCGTGGCGCAGGATGCGGCGCTCGAGCTCCTGGAGCAGCGGACTCGGCTCGAGGCCGAGCTCGTCCGCGAGCTCCGCTCGCGCCGTTCGGTACACCTCGAGCG
>JACVSB010000054.1 GCA_014534155.1 Thermoleophilia bacterium | reverse complement strand
CGTCGAGCGCAAGGCCCACCCGCAGCGGACGCTCGTCGGGCTCGAGCTCGAGGGCAACGAGACGGCCGGGCACGGCGACCCCGTCTACGTGGGCCGCCAGCGTGTGGGCGTCGTGACGAGCGGGACCAGGAGCCCCGTGCTCCGCAAGAACATCGCGCTCTGCCGGATAGCCGTCCAGTTCGAGGAGCAGGGAACCGAGGTCGAGGTCGGCAAGCTGGACGGGCTGCAAAAGCGGATCCGGGCGACCGTCGTGCGCACCCCCTTCTACGACCCCGAGAAGACGCGCGTCCGCGCCTAGGCGCCCGCCCCGGTGCGCCCCTCGGCTCTTGCGTCTCGGCGGCGGCCGCGGCCGGCCGCGAGGACGTCCTCGAATCCGGCGCGCCTCCGCGGAGGGCCGAGCGCGCGCCGCGACTACGCGTTGCGAAGCCGGCCTGCGAGCACGCCGAGGAGCTCCCAGGCGACCTGTGGCTCGCCCTCGATCGCCTCCCGCAGGGAGTCGCGCGAGACGGTGAGGCAGCGCGTGACGCCGACCGCCACCACGTCCGCTGAGCGCGGCCGCCCGTCGAGCACGGCGACCTCGCCCACGATCTCTCCGGGGCCGTAGCGGGCGAGGATCCGGCCTTCGCGTTCGATCCGCACGCCGCCTTCGAGCACGACGTAGAGCTCGTCGCCCCGCTCACCGGCGCGAACGATCGCCTCGCCGTCCTCGTACATGGCCTCCCTTCCCGCCGCGAGCAGGCGGTTCATTTGCGGGGGAGGCAGGGCCCCGAACACCGGCGCCTCCGCGAGGAGATGCTGGTAGTGCCCGCCGTGGAAGAGGAGGGGACGCCCCTCCGCGTAGCGCGCGTACTCGACGTGGCCCAGGAAGAGCGAGTGGTCGCCGCCCCAGTAGGAGCGCACGACACGGGCGACGAGGTGCGCGACGGCGTCCTCGACGAGCGGCGTCTCGCGCACCACGAGGAAACGCGCCTCGGGCGCCTGCTCGTGGACGCGCCCGGCGAAGTGGTCGGAGAGCGCCTCCTGCTCGTCGCCGAGCACGCTGATCCCGTACCGCCTTCCTTCGTGCAGGAGCCCGTGCATGCGCGCGCGGCGGTCGACGGAGATGAGCACGAGCGGCGGCTTGAGCGAGACGGACATGAACGCGTTCGCGGTCATGCCGTGAACCTGGTCTTCGGCCTGCGTGGTGATCACGGTGACGCCCGTCGGGAACATCCCGAGCGTCCGCCGGAACTCCGCGACGGGATCCGCGCTCTCGCCGGCGACGTCGAGCTCCTCCGGCGGCGGGACCTCCTCGAGGAACCACTGGCCGATCCCCTCGGGCGCCGCCGCGACGAAACCGCCTCCGAGGGGGAGGTCGAACTCCTGGGGAGGAGCGTGAGGATCCGGGATCACACCGTGAATTCTCGCACGGCCTCCCTCGCGAGCTTCCCCGGAGGCCCGCGGACGCGCTCCGCGGCCCGGTTGCCTAGACTCGGCTGCGCGGATGGAGATGTACGTCGCCGGGGAATGGCGGAACGGGCGAGCGGCCGACGAGGTGCGAAACCCGTTCTCGGGGGACGTAGTCGCCACCGTTCCCCGCGCAGGCCCCGACGACGTCGAGCGGGCGCTCACGGCCGCGGTGGAAGGAGCGACGGCGATGCGGCGGCTCACAGCTCACGAGCGGGCCGCGTTCGTCCAGCGCGCCGCCGATCTCCTCGAAGCGGCCGAGGACGAGCTCGCGCGCACGATCTCGGCGGAGGAGGGAAAACCGCTCGCCGAGGCGCTCGCCGAGGCGCGGCGCACGCCCGACGTCCTCAGGCTCGCGGCCAGCGAGGGCGCACGCATGCACGGCGAGACGATCCCCGTCGACGCGGCGCCTGGAAACGCCGACAAGATTGCGTTCACGCTGCGCCAGCCCTGCGGCGTCGTCGTCGCGATCACGCCCTTCAACTACCCGCTCCTCCTCGTCGCCCACAAGGTGGGGCCGGCGCTCGCCGCGGGGAACGCGGTCATCCTCAAGCCTGCCGGCCAGACGCCCCTGACGGCGCTCGCGCTGACGAGGCTCTTCCTGGAAGCAGGAGCGCCGGAGCACGCCGTCCAGTGCCTCACCGGGCCGGGGGGCGAGCTCGGACCGGCGCTGTGCGCCGATACGCGCGTGCGCAAGATCAGCTTCACCGGCTCTGCAGCGGTCGGGCGGGAGATCGCTCGTGTGGCAGGCGTGAAGCGGCTCTCGCTCGAGCTCGGGTCGAACTGCCCGCTCGTCGTGCTCCCGGACGCCGACGTCGAGCAGGTGTCGGCCGCGACCGCCACGGGGGGCTACGCGAACGCGGGCCAGGCCTGTATCTCAGTGCAGCGGATCCTCGTCGCGCGCGAGGTCTACGGCGACTTCCTCGACGCCCTGCAGCCGAGGGTGGACGCGATTCGCGTCGGCGACCCCTTCGAGGAGGGGACAGGCGTGAGCGCGCTCATCAACGAGCGCGAGGCGGAGCGGGTCGAGGGGGTGATCCGCGAGGCTGTGGGAGCGGGCGCTTCGCTCGTCACCGGCGGCGAGCGCGAGCGCGGCGTCGTTCGGCCGGCGATCGTCGCCGACGTGACGCCCGAGATGGCGATCTCGCGGGACGAGCTCTTCGGCCCCGCCGTCGCCGTCACTCGGGTCGACGGCGTCGAGGAGGCGATCGAGCTCGCCAACGCAAGCGAGTACGGGCTCGGGGCCGGGATCTTCACGAAGGACGTCGGGAACGCGCTCCGCTTCGCGCGCGACGTGGACACCGGCAACGTCCAGATCAACAATACGCCGCTCTGGCGCGCGGATCTCATGCCGTACGGCGGCCTGAAAGGTTCGGGGATCGGCAAGGAAGGGCCGCGCTACGCGATCGAGGAGATGACTGAGCTCAAGTCCGTCGTCTTCCACGGCATCGAGCGGTAGGGGGTCCGCGAACTGGTTCTCCAGAGGGAGGGGCGATGGCGAAGACGGTGCGGCTGACGGTCGGGCAGGCGATCGTCCGCTACCTACAGGCCCAGTACTCGGAGCGCGACGGGGAGCGGCGGCGGCTGATCCCCGCCGTGTTCGGCATCTTCGGCCACGGCAACGTGATCGGGCTCGGCCAGGCCCTCGAGGAGCACGGCCACTCCCTCACCTTCCTCCAGGGCCGAAACGAGCAGTCGATGGTCCACGCCGCGGCTGCGTACGCGAAGGCAACCCGCCGCCGGCAGACGCTGGCCTGCACGAGCTCGATCGGCCCGGGCGCGACGAACATGCTGACCGGCGCCGCGGGCGCGACGATCAACCGGCTTCCCGTCCTCCTCTTCCCGGGCGACACGTACGCCACGCGGCACCAGGGGCCGGTGCTCCAACAGCTCGAGCATCCGACGGGCGGGGACGTGAGCGTGAACGACTGCTTCCGCCCGCTCTCGCGCTTCTTCGACCGGATCGTGCGCCCCGAGCAGCTCCTGACCGCCCTCCCGGAGGCGATGCGCGTGCTCACGAGCCCGCTCGAGACGGGGGCCGTGACGATCGCGCTCCCGCAGGACGTGCAGGCGCACGCCTGGGACTACCCCGCGAACTTCTTCGAGGAGCGCGAGTGGCGGATCGAGCGGCCGCTTCCCGACCCGCGTCGCCTCGGCGAGGCCTCGGAGCTCCTCCGCTCGGCCTCGCGGCCCGTGGTCATCGCGGGCGGCGGCGTCCGCTACTCCGAGGCCGAGGAAGAGCTCGAGGCCCTCTCGCGGGAGCTGGGGATTCCCGTGGTGGAGACGTTCGCAGGAAAGGGCGCGATGCAGGAGGACTCCTGGCGCGCCCTCGGCGGCGTCGGCCTCGAGGGAAACGCCGCGGCGAACGAGGTCGTCAGGGGAGCGGACCTCGTGGTCTCCGTGGGGACGCGCCTGACCGATTTCGCGACCGGCTCGAACTCGCTCTTCCAGAACCCGGACGTCCGCTTCCTCGCGGTCAACGTGACCGGACGCGACGCGCGCAAGCAGGGCGCGCTCCCGCTCGTCGCCGACGCCCGCGAGGCGCTGCGCGCGCTGCGCGAGCTCGCCGTCCGCGAGCCGGACGCCGACTACGAGCGTGAGGTGACGGGCGTCCGCGAGCGGTGGCTGGAGACGCGGCGCGGGCTGCTCCGTCCCGTCGAGGGCGAGGCGATGAGCCAGGCACAGCTCATCCTGACCCTGAACGAGCACGCGCGCGCGGGCGACACGGTGATCGCGGCCGCGGGGACGCCGCCCGGCGACCTCCTGAAGATCTGGGACGCGACGGGTAGTCGGGAGTGCCACCTCGAGTTCGGCTACTCCTGCATGGGCTACGAGCTCCCCGCGGGGATCGGCGTCCGGATGGCGCAGCAAGGCGGCGAGGTCGTCGTCTACATCGGAGACGGAACCTTCCTCCTCAACCCGGGCGAGCTCGTGACCGCGGTGCAAGAGGGCCTGAAGGTCACGGTCGTCATCTCGGAGAACCACGGCTTCCAGTCGATCCAGCGGCTGCAGATGTGGCGTGCGGGGAGGCCGTTCGGAAACGAGTTCCGGGCGCGGCGAAACGGGCGGCTCGACGGCGAGTACTTGACCCTCGACCTCGCCAAGGCCGCGGAGGGCCTCGGTGCCCGGACGTTTCGCGCCGACTCGCCCGACGCGCTTCGTGCCGCGCTCGCCGACGCGCGCGCGGAGCGGAGCGCCTGCGTCGTCGTCTGCGAGACCGAGCCCCACCGGTACCTGCCCGGCGGCGACGTCTGGTGGGACGTCGCGCCGGCCGAGGTGTCCGAGGAGGCCGAGGTGAGGGAGCGGCGCTCCGAGTACGAGCGTGAGCGAGCCGAGCTGCAGCGGTTCTATTACTAGGCCGACGATCCTCGCTACGGGCCCGGTCTTCGCGCCGGCCCCGGAGATGCTGGCCCCCTTCGGGGACGTCGTCGTCGCGCCTGCCGACGACGAGGCGACGCTCCGCTCGCTCGCGGCGGACGCGGTCGCGCTCATCGTCCGCGGCGGATGCCGGGTCTCCGCCGCCGTGATCGACGGAGCCGACGGGCTCAGGGTCGTGGGCCGGAGCGGAATCGGCGTCGACGAGGTCGATCTGGAGGCGGCGACACGGCGCGGCATCCCGGTCGTCGTGACGCCGCACGCGGGAGCGCAGGCGGTCGCCGAAGGCGCGCTGGCGCTCATGCTCGCGCTCGCGAAGCGGCTCCCCGAGCTCGACCGCGCGGTCCGGGACGGGCGCTGGGCGCATCGTGACGAGTGCGAGCTCGGAGACCTGGCCGGCTCGACCCTGGGGATCGTCGGGCTGGGGCGGATCGGAACCCGCCTCGCCGACCTGGGCGTCGCCCTCGGGATGGACGTCGCCGCGCACGACCCGTGGGCCGATGCGCTGCACGCGCACGTCCCGCTCGTCGGGCTCGACGAGCTCTTCGCGCGGAGCCGGTTCCTCTCGCTGCACGCACCGCTCACGGACGAGACGAGGGGGATGGTGGACGGGCGCCTCCTTGCCCTCGTGCCGAGAGGCGCGATCTTCGTGAACCTCGCCCGCGGCGGCCTCCTGCGCTCGCTCGACGACCTCGTGGCCGCGCTCGACAGCGGCCGACTCGCCGGGGTCGGCCTGGACGTCTTCGAGCCGGAGCCGGCCGATCCGAGGCATCCCATCTTCTCGCGCCCGAACGTGCTCGCGGCTCCGCATGCGCTCGGCATGTCGCTCCGCGCGCGAGAGCGAATCTGGCGCGAGATGGCGGAAGGGATGCTCGCGGCGCTCCGGGGCGAGCGCCCGCGGGCTGTCGCGAACCCGGAGGTGTTCGCGTGAGGGGAATCGTCGTCTCAGTCAGCCGGAGCGCCCGCCACGCGCTCAGGAAGGAAGCCGAGGAAAGGATTCGGCTCGCAGCCGGGCTCGGCGTCCTCGGGGACGCGCACGCCGGACGCACCGTCCAGCATCGCTCGCGCGTACGGCGCGACCCGGCGCAGCCGAACCTGCGGCAGGTACACCTGATCCACGCGGAGCTGCACGACCAGCTGCGCGCCGCCGGCTTCGAGGTCGAGCCCGGCGAGATGGGCGAGAACGTAACCACCCGTGACGTCCCGCTCCTCGATCTGCCCGCGCGGACGCGGCTACGGCTGGGTCCGCGGGCGGTGCTGGAGGTGACCGGTCTTCGCAACCCGTGCAGGCAGCTGGACGGGATCCGGCCGGGCTTGCTGGCGGCGACGCTCGAACGGCGACACGGCGAGCTCGTGCGCAAGGCGGGTGTGATGGCGGTCGTCGTCGCCGGCGGCGAGGTGGCGCCCGGCGACCGGATCGACGTGGAGCTGCCGAGCGGCGTCCGGCGCCCGCTCGCCCCCGTCTAGGCGACGTCCTCCCAGCGCCCGGTTTCGAACGAGCGCTCCATGGCGGCGAGGACGCGCGCCGCAGAGCAGATCTCGCGCACGCCGGGCTCGCGCTGCACCCCGTCTGCGACGGACTGCAGGAAGAGGTACGCCTCGAGCACCTTGAGGTCGGCGTAGCCCATCGGGATCCCGGCACCGGGGAGGAAGCGTGTGAACTCGGGATGCTGCGGCCCCATGTGGACCGTCGCGTATCCCCTGTCTCCCGAGGGCTGCGGGAGCGACACCTCGAGCTCGTTCATCCGCTCGAAGTCCCACTTGACCGCGCCCTGCGTTCCGTTGGCCTCGAACGCGTAGCGGCAGTCCGGGCCCACGATCACGCGGCTTGCCTCCAGCACGCCGAGCAGGCCGCTCTCGAACTCCGCCAGCGCGATCACCCAGTCCTCGTTCTCCACGTCGCCGAGCTCGCCGCTCTCGGCCACCGAGAAGTGCGTCCCGGTTCCCATGTCGACCTTCGGCCGGCGCGGGATCAGGATCTCGGCGCGCGCGGTGACGCGCCGGATGGGGCCGACGAGGTACTGGGCGAGGTCGACGGCGTGCGAGCCGAGGTCGGCGAGGACGCCGAGACCCGCCTGCTCGCGCAGGAAGCGCCAGGAGAGCGCGCCTTGCGGGTGGCTGGCGTAGCCGGCGAGGAACTGGCAGCGGAAGTGGTTGACGTCACCGAGCCGGCCGGACTCGATCAGCGCCCGCGCGTGCTTGACCGCGGGCGGGTGCCGGTAGTTCAGGCCGACGATCGTGCGCACGCCCGCGCGCTCCGCCGCCTCGGCGATCTCGACCGTCTCTCCGGGAAAACGCCCGAGCGGCTTCTCGCCCCAGAAGTGCTTGCCCGCCTCGGCTGCGGCGACCGCCATCTCCCGGTGCGCGAAGTTCGGCGCGGTGATCGAGACCGCGTCGACGTCCGGATGGGCGAGTGCCTCGCGCCAGTCCGTCGTCCACTCGCCGTACCCGAGGCGTTCCGTCGCGTCGCGGGCGCGCGCCTCCACGGGGTCGGCCGCGATCACGAGGCGGGGCGTGCCCTCGCAGTCCGGGTAGTGGTCGCGGACACGCTTGTACGACGCGGTGTGCAGGTCGCCCATCCACCCGACGCCGAGGAGCGCGATGCCGATCTCCTGCTCTATGCGGCTCTCCCCCGAGGCACGGGGCGGCGCGCCAGGTCACCTAGCATCGGGCTGCGAAGAACGACCGCGTGGCGTCGATCGTCCGCTCGACGTCGTCTTCCGAGTGCGAGGCCGTCAGGTACCCGCGAACGAGGTAGTGCGGATGCACGTAGATCCCGCGCTCGAGCAGCCAGTTGCGGTAGGCCGCGTGCGCCTCGTTCTCCTTCGTCGCAGCGGTATCGGCAATGTCGCGGTAGCGCCGGATCGGCCGCCGAGTGAAGTAGAGCGCCCACACCGACCCCACCTGCCGGATCTGCGCGTCGGCCCCGGTCTCGGCGATCGCGCTCTCCACGCCTGCCGCGAGCTCGGACCCGAGCTCGTCGAGGCGCTCGTGCACGTCGTTCTCGCGGAGGTATGCGATGCAGGCGAGGGCCGCGGCGACCGTCAGGGGCTGTGCCGTGAAGGTTCCCGCGAACAGCACCTGGCCCTCGGGGACGAACGCGTCCATGATCTCCGCGCGTCCGGCCACGACGGAGAGCGGGAAGCCGTTCGCGATCGCCTTTCCCATCGTGGTCAGGTCCGGAGTGACGGCGAGACGTTCCTGGGCACCGCCCAGGCCGTGCCGGAAACCCGTGATCACCTCGTCGAAGACGAGGACGATCCCGGTCGCGGTGCAGAGCTCGCGAAGACGCTCGAGGAAGCCGGGGGCGGGCTCGATCACTCCCCCGTTGTGGAACACCGGCTCGACGATCACGGCCGCGAGCTCCTCGCCGTGCGCGTCGATCGCGGCCTCGACGCCCTCGATGTCGTTGTACTCGCAGACGACCACGAGATCGGCCACGGCCTTCGGGATCCCGCTCGACCCAGGAGCGGGGGGGATCGTGCCGTCAGCGCGCTTCGAAGCCGTCGCGGCGAAGTGCGTGCTCCAGGAGACGTAGTCGTGCCATCCGTGATAGTGCCCCTCGAACTTGAGGATCTTCTCGCGGCCCGTGACGCCGCGCGCCGCGCGAAGCGCGTGGAACGTCGCCTCCGTCCCCGTGCAGCTGAAGATCACCTTCTCGGCCGACGGCACGAGGGAGACGATCTGCTCGGCGAGCTCGACCTCGAGATCGCTCGCCGCCGCGAACATCGGCCCGTGCGTCTCGAGCACGTCGCGGACAGCGTCGACGACAGCCGGGTGGGAGTGCCCGAGGACGATCGCGCCGAATCCGGCGTGGTAGTCGACGTACTCGTTCCCGTCGGCGTCGCCGACGCGCG
>JACVSB010000283.1 GCA_014534155.1 Thermoleophilia bacterium | reverse complement strand
GTCCACAGCGAGAGCGCGGCACAGCTCGCCGACCTTCGATCCGCGAGCACGACGCACCTCGCGGAGCGGAGCGCAGAGGTCGACCGCCGTCTGGCGGCCGTCGTCGAGACGATGGACCGCCGGCTCGGTGAGCTGGACACGAAGGTCGACCGCCGGCTCGCGTCCGCCTCCGAGGCATCGACGCGAATTCACGAGCGGCTCGGGAAGCTCGACGAGGCGACCGCGCAGATGAACGAGCGCGCCCGCGAGCTCTCACGGCTAGAGCAGGCGCTCCGCCCGCCGAAGGCACGGGGCGGCTTCGGCGAGCTTCTGCTCGCCAACCTGCTCGCCGACACCTTCCCGCCGGACAAGTACTCGCTCCAGTACGGGTTCGGGAGCGGCGAGCGGGTCGATGCGGTCATCCGGCTCGACCGCGCGCTCGTCCCCGTCGACGCGAAGTTCCCGCTGGACAACTTCCAGCGCGTCGCCGAGGCCGAGAGCGAGAGCGAACGCGAGCTCTACGCGAAGCAGTTCTCTCGCGACGTGAAGGGCCACGTCGACGCGATCGCTCAGAAGTACATCCGCCCGGACGAGGGGACGTACGAGTTCGCGCTCATGTACCTCCCCGCCGAGGCCGTCTACTACGAGCTCGTCTGCAACCGCCTGGGTGGCGACTCGAGCGCGCTCGCCTACGCGCTCGAACGGAACGTGATCCCGGTCTCGCCGTCGACGCTCCACGCCTACCTCCTCGTCCTCGTCCTCGGGTTCAAGGGCCTCCAGATCGAGCAGCACGCGCGCGAGGTCATGGCCTACTGCGCCGACCTGAACCGCGATTTCGGTCGCTTCAAGGCGGACTTCGATCTCGTCGGCAAGCACCTCGGGAACGCCCAGACGAAGTTCGGCGACGCCGAGAAGCGGCTCTCACGCTTCGAGACGAAGCTCGAGCGGGCGGCCGAGTCCGAGCTGCCCGAGCCGGCTCCCCCCGTGGGCGCCGCCGAGACCGTGACGGAGCTGCCGCGGGCGCTCGACGCCGCTTAGAGGCGGGCCGGACACCCTCCCTGACGCGGTGCACCCGGCGATACGCTTCGCCGCGTGATCGCGGGCGTCCACGCCCTCCTTTACTCCCACGACGCCGAGGCCGCCCGCGCGTTCTTCCGCGACGTGCTCGGTCTCGCGTCCCTGGACGGGGGTGACGGGTGGCTGTACTTCCTCCTGCCGCCGGCCGAGCTCGCGTGCCATCCCGGCCCGGGCGTGATCGCAGGTCGTGAAGAGGGCCGCGCAGAGGTCTACCTGATGTGCCACGACGTGGTGGCGGCGCGGGGAGAGCTCGAGGCGCGCGGCGTCGAGTTCGTCGAGCCGATCACGGACGAGGGCTGGGGACTCCTCACACGGCTGAAGGTCCCCGGCTTCGGGGAGCTCGGGCTGTACGAGCCCCGCCACCCGACTCCGCTGCCGCCGTTCAGCGGCGGCGGGGGTCGCTAGAACCGAAGCAGCGCGCCGATCCCGCCCACGGGGTCGAGGTCGGGAGACTGCTCGACCACCCAGACCGTCCCGCCGTGCACGAGCGCCTGCTGGACCGCGAGGTCGCGAGCCGAGTCGAGAGCGTGCATCTCGGTGCCGTCGAGCGGGCAGTTCCCCGGTTCTGCGCTCGCGCGCCCGCAGCGAGTGCATGACCACGCGGCACGATCGGCCGCCGCTCCTGCAACGAGGAGGGTCTCGACACGCGCGTCGGAAGCGGCCGCGAGGGTCTCCTCCCATCCGCTCGTCGCGCGGTCGTTGCGCCCGGCGCCCTCGCGCCAGCGGTCGAGGAGCTCGCGCTCCCGTCCGGCCCGTGCGCGCTCGAGCACGCCTGCGGCGATCTCGCGCAGGTCCGCGGGGCTCGCGTGCGCTTCCGCTGCCGTCCAACCGGCCAGCGCTCTCTCGACCTCGCGCGAGAAGAGTGTCCGAAGCTCCGCCCAGGCTTCCTCGGGCGCCGCGACGACGACCTGTACGTTCCCGTGTGCCCGGCGCACGAGCTTGTCCAGGTGCTCCGCGACCTCGCGGAGGTGCTCCGAGGCGAGCTTGTCCACGTGGCGCTGGAAGCGCGCCTGCGACCAGCCGCCCTGGTCGTGGCGGCGGGGCTGCTCGTCCGTCAGGTCCGTC
>JACVSB010000308.1 GCA_014534155.1 Thermoleophilia bacterium | reverse complement strand
GGCCGGACCGAGTCCGGGCTGAGGCTCGCGGAGCGCGACGACGGGCGCCTCGTGGCAGCGGTCGGCTACACGCCGGAGTGGGACGCGGAGCGCCGCTTCTGGTCTGCCGACCTCCTCCTTCCGGGACCCGCGAGCCGTTCGTACTTCCCGTTCGTCCGCCTCGCGCTCGCCCGCTACCAGCACTACTCGATCGGCGCGGCGACGAAGCTCTCGACCGTCGTGCCGCTCGACTTCCTCCAGCTCGCGCCGGACCGCACGCTCGCGGTGGACTGGGTCGACGAGCGGACGGTCGACGTCTCGCTCTCGGGCGTCGCGCCCGACGGCCCCAGCACGAACATCGTCGAGGTCGCGGTCGAGACGCACGACGGCGCGATTCCGGGCGAGCTCGGGTGGCGCCCGTGGCCCGACGTGCCGCCGGTTGTGCTCCAGGAGGGAATCCGCGACACGAAGCGCTGGCTGAGCCGCCTCCGGCTCCATCCGGCCGCGCTGCAGGCGCTCGGGCTCGAGGAGCGCGCGCGCTTCCGCACCCGCGCTCAGCACGAGCGCGAGGCGGTGGCGATCGATCCGGCCCACGTTCCCGTCGTCGAGAGGGGGCGCGCCGTCCGCCTGGGGCTGGTGCCCTCCTGGATCGAGGCTGCAGGTGAGATCCCGATCCTCCTTCTCCGCGGGCACCGGCTCTGGTCGGGCCGCGTGCGGCTCCCGCGCGCGCGCCGCGAGGTGCCGCTGCGCCTCGTCGTGCGCGAGTACGAGACGTACGAGACCGACGCCGAGGCCGCCGGCTCGGGCGACCCCGAGCCGCGCGTCTACCACGCCCGGCGCGTGGTCTACGTCGATACGGTCGAGCTCTGACCCCGTTGCGGACAGGGCAGGGCGCCTCGTCGCACCGTTCGCTGTGGCTTCAGCAGGCGCTCGGTGACGAGCGCGAGCAGCCGCCCCTCGTCGGTGGCACGCGCGCCGACGTCTGCATCGTCGGCGGCGGCTTCGTCGGCCTCTGGGCCGCGTACTGGCTGAAGCAGTGGGACCCGGCCTGCGACGTCCTCGTCCTCGAGCAGGACGTGTGCGGAGGCGGCGCATCGGGCCGGAACGGCGGCTTCGTCCTGGCGTGGTGGGCGAAGTTCCCGTCGCTCGCGCGGCTCGTCGGGGGAGCGGACGCGCTCACGATCTGCCGGCAGTCAGAGGACGCCGTCGGAGAGATCGAGGCATTCGCCGACCGTCACGCCATCGACGCCCACGTCGAGCGCGGGGGCTGGCTCTGGACTGCGCGGACGGCCTCGCAGCTCGACGCCTGGGAGGACACAGTCCGCGCCACCGAGCGGCACGCGCCGGGGACGTTCGTCCGCCTCACGCCGGCAGAGGTCGCCGCGCGGACAGGGTCGCCGCGCCACCTCGCGGGCGTTCTCGAGCCGTCTGCGGCCACGATCCATCCCGCGTACCTCGTCCGCGGGCTTCGGCGCGTCTGCCTCGACGCCGGCGTACGCATCCACGAGCGCACGCGAGTCCGGCGCTTCAGCAGGGACAGGATGCCCGTCCGGGTGACGACGGACGCAGGGGACGTGGCTGCCGACACGGTCGTCCTCGCGACGAACGCGTGGGCGGCCTCGATCCGTGAGCTCCATCGCCGCCTCGTCGTCGTCTCGAGCGACATCGTGGCGACCGCGCCTGTCCCCGAGCGCCTCGCCGAGTCCGGCTGGACGGGCGGCGAGTGCATCACCGACTCGCAGCTGATGGTCAACTACTACCGCAAGAGCCGCGAGGGCCGCGTCGTCTTCGGGAAGGGCGGCTGGGGGATCGCGCTCGCGGGC
>JACVSB010000001.1 GCA_014534155.1 Thermoleophilia bacterium | reverse complement strand
CCGATCTGCCCGGTGTCGGCGTATTGGGAGGCGAAGGTGTAGACGGAGTAGGCGAGCCCGCGCTTCTCCCGGATCTCCTGGAACAGGCGCGACGAGGCGGAGCCGCCGAGGATGCCGTCCAGGATCAAGGCCGTGAACCGGCGCCGATCGGAGCGCGCGAGGCCGGGTGCGGCCAGGCAGAGGTGGTACTGCTCCGTCTCCTTGCGGCTGAAGCGAAGCGACGGCGGCGGGGAGGCGACGAAGGGCGGCCTCGCGGCGGGACCACCGTTCGGGTTCCGCCGCTTCGCAGCCGACGCGCGCACGAGCTCGACCAGGCGGTCGTGCTCGATCCGTCCCGCGGCGGCCACGACCGTGTTGTCCAGGCGGTAGCGCGAGCCGTGGTACGCGGCGATCGCGGGTCGCGACACGCTGGAGATCACCTCCGCAGAACCGAGGACCGGCCGGCCCAGCGGGTGGCCGGCGAAGACGGCCTCGGCGACGAGGTCGTGGACGAGCTCCTGCGGGGTGTCCTCGATCATGGCGATCTCCTCCAGCACGACCTCGCGCTCGGAGTCGACGTCCGCGAGCTCGGGCGCGAAGACCATGTCGGTCATGACGTCCAGCGCGGTCTCCACGTGCTCGTCGAGCACGCGCGCGTAGACGACCGTGTAGTCGCGTGCCGTGGACGCGTTCAGCTCGCCCCCGAGCGCGTCGAAGATCTCGGCGATCTCGAGCGCCGTGTAGGAGCGCGTGCCCTTGAAGAGGAGGTGCTCGAGGAAGTGCGACAGCCCGGCCGCGTCGTCGTCCTCGTCCCGCGAACCGGCCCCGATCCAGAGCCCGATCGCGACCGAGCGCACGCTGGGGAGCGGCTCGGTGATCACCCGACCACCGCCGTCGAGCGTGGTCAGGAGGTAGTTCTCCACGCGCCGCATCGTAACGGCGCCCTGCGCGCCGTTACGCGACGCGGTAGGCGCGGCCCGGGTCGCCCGCCGCCCGCGCCAGGTAGGCGAGCGACTTCAACACCGGGCGGGCGATCCCGTGCACCGCGCTGACGTCCGCGAGCTCCCCCGTCACGAGCTTCTCGACGACGGGCCAGACCGGCCAGTGCGTCGCGACGGTGAAGGCCGTGCGCGGGAAGCGGTCGAGGGCGGCCTTGAGCGTCCAGGCGGCCCACAGGTGCGCGGCCAGGTGGCGAGTGAGGCGGGTGCCGTACGGCTCGACGCTCTCCTCCTCGCCCGCGAGCATGCGCCGGATGCTTTCCGCGGCGAACCGGCCCGAGAGGAACGCCTCGAACATGCCGTCCCCGGTCAACGGGTCGATCAGCCCCGCCGCGTCGCCCGCGACGAGGGCGCGCCCGCGCGCGAGGCGCGAGTCCGGGGCGCGAAGCGGCAGCCGGAACCCGCGCAGCGCCTCGAGGTCGTTCGGCGCGATCCCCTGGCGGGCGCAGAACGCCGCCAGGTGCGCCCGGAGGCGCGGCCCCTCGTGCTCCCAGCCGCCCACGCCGACGTTCAAGTGCTCCCCCTTCGGGAAGACCCACGCGTACCCTCCTGGGACCGTCCCGAACTCGAGCAGGAAGCGCCCCCGGTAGCGCTCGGCGTCGCAGCGCTCGTTCGCGACGTTCCCCTCGAGGGCGACGCCCACGGCCCGGTTCCCCCCCAGCGTGAGGGCGCGCGCGGTGACGCCGTTCACCCCGTCCGCTCCCACGAGCGCCGCACCCCGCAGACGCTCTCCGCCGGCCGTGACTGCGACGGCGCGCCCGTCGCTCTCGACGGACGTCACCTTCACGCCGTCGCGGAAGTCGGCGCCCGCGTCGGCGGCCTTGCCCGCCAGGAAGTTGTCGAGGCGCCGCCGCTGGGTCATCGCGGCCAGCATCCGCTGGCCGCCGCGCTCGACCGGTCGGCCCGAGCGCAGCCGGAGGTCGACCCGCAGTGTCAGCTGCTCGACCACGGGGTCGATGGAGAAGGGGAGCTCGCGGCGCGCGCGGCCCGTCACCCCGCCGCCGCAGGGCTTGTCGCGCGGAAAGCGCTCCCGGTCGAGGAGGACGACGGACGCCCCCGCAGCCGCGAGGTGGTAGGCAGCCAGCGACCCGGCCGGGCCGGCGCCGACCACGATGGCGTCGAACGCGCGCACGCGCGGCGGATTATCGCCCACGCGCGTCCGTACGCCGCGCGCCGCAGTCCCTAGCGCCGCTCGCGGTCGCGACCGCGACCCGACCGGCCGCCGCGACGCTCGCCGTCGCGGGGTCGCTCCTCGCGCTCGCGCGGAGGCGCGTCCTTCGCGCGCTCGATGAGCGTCTCGGGCTGGACGAGGTCCCCGTTCTCGTGCTTGGCGACGAGCTTGAGCCCGATCCGTCCCCGCTGCTTGTCGACGTCCAGGACCTTGACGTCGAGGACGTCGCCGCGGCTGATCACATCCTCGATGTGCGCCACGCGACCGGGCCCGACGTTCGAGACGTGCAGGAGGCCGTCCGTCCCCTTGCGCAGCTCGACGAAGGCACCGAAGTCCGTCGTCTTGACGACCTTGCCCGTGTACTCGTCACCGGGCTCCGGCTCCTTCGTCAGGCTCCGGATCGCCGCGATCGCCTCGTCGGCCTTCGTGCCTTCCGTCGCGTAGACGAGGATCGTCCCGTCCTCCTCGATGTCGACCTGGACGTCGTAGTCCGACTCGATCGCGCGGATGGTCTCGCCGCCCTTGCCGATGACGAGGCCGATCTGCTCCTGGTCGATCTGGATCGTCGAGATTCGCGGGGCGTGTGCGGCGAGCTCCGTCCTGACCTCCGGGATGGCGTCGAGCATCTGCTCGAGGATGAACTCGCGCGCGCGCTTCGCCTGCTCGAGGGCCACGCGCATGATGTCCTGCGTCACGCCGGTGATCTTGATGTCCATCTGGAGCGCGGTGATCCCGTTGGGCGTGCCGGCCACCTTGAAGTCCATGTCGCCCAGGTGGTCCTCGGCGCCCTGGATGTCGGTGAGGATCACGTAGTCCTCACCCTCCTTGACGAGCCCCATGGCGATGCCGCTCACCGGAGCGGTGATCGGAACGCCGGCGTCCATGAGCGCGAGCGTCGACCCGCACACCGAGCCCATGGAGGAGGAGCCGTTCGACTCGAGCGTCTCCGAGACGAGACGGATGGTGTACGGGAACGCCTCCGGGCTCGGAATGACGGCTTCCAGCGCTCGCTGGGCAAGTGCGCCGTGGCCGATGTCGCGGCGCTTCGGCCCGCGCATGAACCCGGTCTCGCCCACCGAGTAGGGCGGGAAGTTGTAGTGGTGCATGTACCGACGCTCCTCTTCCAGCGAGAGGTCGTCGATCCGCTGGCCTTCCTTCGCGGTTCCGAGCGTGAGCAGCGTCATGATCTGGGTCTGGCCCCGCGTAAAGAGCGCCGAGCCGTGCGTGCGGGGCGAGACGCGAACCTCGCACGAGATCGGGCGTACCTCGTCGGTCCCGCGTCCGTCCGGCCGGCGCTTCTCGACCGCGATCTTCGTCCGCACGAGCTCCTTGTAGAGCGACTCGGCCGCCTTCTTCACGAACTGCCGCGTGAGCGAGTCCTTGCTCGTCGCCGCATCTCCTTCGGCCCCCTGCGGGCCGACCGGGAACGGCAGCTCGACCGACTCGACGATCCGCTCGAAGAGGAGCTGACGCTTCGCCGACTTCAACTGCTTCGAATCTCCCTCGGCGTCCGTGAGGGCCCGCAGCTCGTCCTCGAACTGCTCGCGCACCGGCTGTTTCACGGCGTCCAGGCGGAGCCGCTCGAACAGGACGTTGAGACTCGAGCGCACCTGCATCTGGCGCACGATGTCCGCCTCCGTCGACTCGGTCGTGAGCGCAGGTGCGAGCTCGCTCTGGATCTCGTCCACCGCACCCTGCGCCTCGCGAAGTCCCGAGGCGGCGATCGCCTGGCGGATCCGTTCGCCGTGTGTCCGCTCGACCTCGTCGGTCACGGCCGGCTCGAGCCAGCGCGGCTTCCCGGCACGCTCCCGGAGCTCCTCCTGGAGCGCACATAGCTTGCGGATCTCCCCCTGCGCGAGGTCGAGCGCCTCGACGAGCGTTTCCTCGCGGATCTCGCTCGCACCTGCCTCGACCATCGTGAGACCCTCGCTCGTCCCGACGACCACGAGGTCGAGGTCGGACTCCGACTCGAGCTCCGGCAGCGTCGGGTTGACGACGAGCCGGCCGTCGATCCGACCGATCCGCACGGCGCCGACGGGGCCGAGGAAGGGAAGCGGGGAGATCATGAGCGCGGCGGAGGCGCCGTTCATGGCCAGGATGTCGTGCGGGGTGACGAGGTCGGCCGAGAGCGTGGTCGCGATGACCTGCACCTCGTTCGTGAACCCCTTCGGCCACAGCGGCCGGATCGGGCGGTCGATCATCCGCGCGGTCAGGATCGCCTTCTCGGTCGGCCGGCCCTCCCGCTTGAAGAACCCGCCGGGAATCTTCCCGGCGGCGTACATCCGCTCCTCGACGTCGACCGTAAGCGGAAAGAAGTCGGCGCCCTCGCGGCCCTCCGGACGCCCCTGGGCGGTCGCGAGAACGACCGTGTCGCCGCTTCGGACGACGACGGCGCCGTCCGCCTGCTTGGCGAGCTTCCCGGTCTCGAACGACATCTCGGCGTCGCCGACCGTCACGCTCAGGTCCGTGATCGACGGCGTAAGGGTGGTACTCAACGTTGTGCCTCCTCTCTCGCCGGGCGGCGGAGGCGGAGGTTTGAGGCAGATCCCATTCGGAGCTCCCTCAAACTTCCACCGGCGCCCCCGGCGCGGCCCCCGTCAGCGACGCAGGCCTAGTTCCTTGATCAGGGTGCGGTACCCCTCCAGATCTCTCTTCTGCAGGTAGTTCAGAAGACGGCGGCGGCGACCGACGAGCTTGAGCAGCCCACGCCGCGAATGGTGGTCCTTCTTGTGGGCGCGAAGGTGCTCCGTCAGTCCCGAGATTCGGCGCGTGAGCAGGGCAATCTGTACCTCGGCTGAGCCCGTGTCGAGCTCCGCCCGGCCGTACGTGCCCACGATCTCCCGCTTCGCCTCCTTGGTCAGAGCCATCGCTGCCTAGGGTAGCAGGGATGCCGATTTCCCCTGGCGCCGCCGCCGGTCACCCGGCCACCGCCGAGGCGGCTGCGGAGATCCTCGAGGACGGCGGGACGGCAGCGGACGCCGCCGTGGCCGCGTGCCTCGCGTCGTGCGTCGCGGAGGTCGTCATGACCGGGCTCGCGGGCGGCGGCCACGCCATCTGGGTCGACGGCACCACCGGCCGCACGTCGCTGCTCGACTTCTTCGTCGCCGTCCCGGGGCTCGGCCGCGAGCCGGGCGAGGTGGAGCTCGTC
Source organism: Thermoleophilia bacterium (assembly GCA_014534155.1). The sequence goes on along the minus strand of JACVSB010000001.1, from coordinate 35,608 downwards.
GAGCTCGCGGTTCCCTTTGGCACCGAGCTCGTCCACTACGCCGTGGGAATCGGCTCGTGCGCCGTCCCCGGTGTGCCGGCCGGCCTCGACGAGCTCTGGCGGCACCGGGGCCGTCTCCCGTGGGCGCGCCTCTGCGAGCCGGGGAGGCGCCTCGCGAGCGAGGGCGTGGCCCTTCCGCCTGCGCACGCAGCCTGCCTGGCCATGCTGTCGCCCGTGCTCACGCTCCGGGAGGGCAGCGCGCTCTTCCTCCGCGCAGGTCGTCTCCTCGCCGCCGGGGACCGGCTCGTGCAGCCCGGCCTCGCACGCGCGCTCGAGCTCCTCGCCGAGGAGGGCGCGCGCTCGTTCTACGAAGGAACGCTCGGCGAGGCGCTCCTCGCCCTGATGGAGGAACGCGGGGGGCAAGTGACGAGCGCGGACATGTCGGCGTACCGGGCGAGCTGGAGCGAGCCCGTGGAAGCGCGCTACTGCGGACGCCGCCTGGCGACACGCGGAGGCCTCGCCGGCCTCGTCCCGACGCTGGCCGCAGTTCCGCCGCTCGCGGGGCGCACGTCGGGCGCGCAGGCGGTCGCGCTCGCGCGCGCGCTTCTCGGGCCGGATGGAAGCGGCCACACGACGAACCTCTGCGTCGTGGACGGGGACGGAAACGCGTGCGCGCTGACGACGAGCCTCGGGCTCGGCTCCGGCGACTACCTCCGTGGGTTCGACCTGCACCTGAACAGCATGCTGGGCGAGGCGGATCTCCTCGTGGGCAACCTCGAGCCCGGCGCGCGGATGGAGAGCATGATGGCCCCGCTCGCCCTCTTCGGCGACGACGGCCTCGAGGCGGTCGCCGGCGCGGCGGGCGGAACCCGCCTGCGCAGCGCGCTCGTCCAGGTCCTCGCCCGCGTCGTCGATCTGGGGCTCGACGCCCAGACGGCCGTCGACGAGGCGCGGCTCCACCCCGTCGCCCGGCCCGACGCCGGGCCGCTCGTCCACGTGGAGCCGGGGTGGGAGCCCGACGCGCTGGCAGCGCTCGAGGATGCGGGCTTCGAGCTACGCCGGTGGCCGGAGCGCCACCACTACTTCGGAGGGGTCAGCGTCCTCGCGCGGAGCGGGGGCGCGGCCGACCCCCGGCGAAGCGGGGCCGTCGTCGCGGCTCGCTGACGTCCTCCTCCACCGGCGACCAGCCGACGTAGCCGCAGGCCGGGCACCCAGGGTTGGCGAGCACCGTCCCGCGGCCCACCGGCTTGCTGTACCTCCCGCCGCAGGCGAGACACTTGACGGCAACGAGCAGAGCGAGCGTGGCCACCGGGCGAATTCTGGCGTCCGCGAGGCCGAAATCGCCGCCGCGCGAAGGAATCCTTACACGACCGTCACGGGCTCTTTGCGGCCCGCGCCGCCTGCACGTCGCGCGCGATCTGCTCCACGAGCTCCGCCTCGGAGCCGAACGCGCGCTCGTCGCGGAGCCGCTCCCACAGCTCGAGGCGGAGCCGCTCCCCGTACAGGTCGCCGGCGAAATCGAGCAGGAACGCCTCGATCCGCCGCTCCACGCCGCCGTAGTGCGGGTTGACCCCGATCGACGCGGCCGTCCGGTAGCGCCGGCCGTCACCCGGGTCGGCCTCGCCTGCGTAGATCCCGTGGCCGGGGACGAGCAGGCCCGCGGGGACGGCGAGGTTCGCGGTCGGGAACCCGAGCGTGCCGCCGCGCTGGTCGCCGGCGACGACCGTGCCTTCCAGCTCGGCGGGGCGACCGAGGAGCGCGGCCGCCTCCCGGACGGCGCCGGCGCGCAGGAGCTCCCGGATCCGGCTGGAGGAGACGCCCTCGAGCAGCGGGACCGGCCGGACGTCGAAGCCGAGCGCGCGCAGGAGGTCGAGGTCGCCGCGGCGGCCGGCGCCGAAGCGGAACCCCTCGCCCGCGACGACGACTCGGGCGCCGAAGGGAAGCAGCCAGCGGTCGGCGAAATCCTCCGGGGAAAGGCGCGAGAGCGCGGGGGTGAACTCGACGACGAGGACGTCCTCCGGCCCCGCTCCGCGGAGGAGCTCGAGGCGGCGCTCAAAGGTCGTGAGGAGCTGTACGTCGTAGCCCAGCACGAGCCTCGGGTGAGGCTCGAAGGTGAGGAGGGCCGGGCGCAGACCGGTCGCTTGCGTCGCGTCGATGACGGCGCGGTGGCCGCGATGCACGCCGTCGAACGTCCCGATCGCGACGGCGCGCTCGGCGGGGCTCGCCTCGCGGGGCGACCGGAGCACGTTCACGCGAGCACCGTCTCGGGTCGGATCGCGCGGCCGTCCCCCGAGCCGACGGCCACCAGCTCGCCGGCGTGGACGAGCGCCGCGCGCCCGGCAGATTCGTCCGGAAGGGCGCGTCCCGAGCGGACGAGCACGTTCTCCTCGTCGGTCAGCTCCCGCCGGCGCAGGTGCTCGACGGCCGTGAGCGGCGGAAGAAGACGCTCCTCGTCGGCGTCCTCGACGCGAAGGTGACCCACCGCCGTCCGGCGCAGGCCCGTGCAGTGGCCCCCGAGCGCGTCCGCGAGCGCGCGCACGTACGTCCCGCTCGAGACGCGGAGCTCGAGCCGGACGTCCGGAGGCTCGTAGACGAGGACGTCGAGCGAGTGGATGACGGAGCGGCGGAAGGGCATCTCGACCTCGACGCCGCGGCGGTGCAGCCTGTAGGCCCGCTCGCCCGCGATCTTCACCGCCGACGCCGCCGGCACGCGAAGCTCGACCTCGCCTCGTAGGCGCTCGATCTCCTCGCGGGAGGCGGTGGGCGTCCGCTCCAGCTCTCTCCCCTCGGCGTCGCCCGTCGTCGTGCGCACGCCGAGCCGGATCGAGACGAGGTAGCGCTTGTCGAGATCGCTCTGGTAACGGGCAAGCCGCGTCGCCCGCCCGACGAGGCAGACGAGGAGGCCGGTTGCGAAGGGATCGAGCGTCCCACCATGACCCGTCTTGAGGCCGAAGCGCGCCCGTACGCGGCGGACGACCGCGAAGGACGACGGTCCTGCCTCTTTGTCGACGAGGACGACACCGCCCCTTCCCACTGCGCGTGGCCTCGCGTCCGGCTCCTCACTCTCGCGCCACGAAGGGCGTGCCACAAGGGCGATTCTCCCGGATACGCTGAGCCGCGAGGGGGCGAGCAGAGGGGGTCCCCGGGGGCAGTCTCCGCGCGACCGTCCCCCGCCTACTCGGCCGCTCGCTCCTGCTCGAGGTACTCGCGGCGGATGAAGTCCGTGATCTCGCGCACGCTCTCGTCCGAGGGGAAGCCCGCCGCCTGCCTGTGCCCCCCGCCGCCCGACTTGCGGGCGATCGCAGACACGTCTACGTCGGGCTCTGTGGTGCGGAGGCTGACCCGGCGGCTCGGGCCGTTCCTGCGCGGGGACTCCCGGATGAGGGCGGCGACCTCCGCGCCCTCCACCGCGCGCAGGTAGTCGATGATCCCCTCCGAGTAGGGCTCCTCGGCGCCGGAGTCAGCGAAGTCCTCGCGCTCGAGGTGCGAGACGACGATCCGTCCGTCCTCCAGCACCTGCGCGTGCTCCAGCGCCTTGGCGAGGAGCTTCAGCTTCGCGAAGGCGACGTTCTCGTACACGCCCTGGAACACGCGGTGCACATCGGCGCCCGCCTCGACGAGCTCCGCCGCAAGCCGGAGGGCGCGGGCAGTCGTGTTCGCGTACTGGAAGCGCCCCGTGTCGGTCACGATCGCGATGTAGAGCGCCTCGGCGATCTGGGGCGTCAGCTCGACGCCGAGGGCGTCCAGCACGTCACGCAGGATCTCGCCCGTCGAGGAGGCGTTCGGATCGATCAGGTTCACGTCGCCGAAGCGCGTGTTGTCGTGGTGGTGGTCGATGTTGAGGACGAGGCGCGCCCGCTGCAGGAGCTCCGCATGGTCGACGCCCAGGCGGCGCTCGTTCGCGCAGTCGACGGCGACGAGGACGGCGTCTTCCGCGCGCGGAGCCCGGCCGCGCCGCAGGGCCTCGAGCTGCATGAACTGGTACTCGCGCGGCAGCGGGACGTCGCCGGCGAGGTACATGGACGCCTCCTTGCCCAGCGCCTCGAGCGCCAGGCTGGTGGCGACGAGCGAACCGAGGGCGTCGCCGTCGGGGTTCTCGTGCGTGGTCACGACGAAGCGCTCGTGCGCGCGCACCGCGTTCGCGATCGACTCCAGCTCAGGACTCATCGTCGGGGTCGTCGGGCGCGAGCTCGTCGATGAGCTTCGTCAGCCGCACGCCGCGCTCGACGGTTGGATCGTACTCGAACACGAGTTGAGGAGTTCGCTTCAGGTGGAGCTCGCGGTTCAGCCGCCCCTGGAGCAACCCCCGGGACGAGTTCAACCCTTCTATCGACGCCGTCCGCGTGCGGGATGAGCCGAGGACGCTCACGTAGACCGTGGCGTGGCGGAGGTCGGGGCTCGTCTCGACACCGGTCAGCGTGACGAACCCGATCCTCGGGTCCTTGAGCTCGCCGACCGCCTCGGAGAGGACCTCCCGGACCGCCTCGTTCACGCGCCGCATCCGCTCACTCATCGAGGGCGACGACCTCCCGCTCGGCGGAGACGAGCTCGTAAGCCTGCGCGTCGAGGTAGCGCTCGGCGTCGTCGAGCAGCCGCTCGACCTCGCGGTACTCGCGCGCGACGCAGGCGACCGCAAGGGACGCGCGCTGCCAGACCTCGTGGTGGTCGACCTCGGCCACCGACGCGCCGAAACGTCGCTGCAGCTGCGCCTTGGCCGAGAGGAGCTCCTTGCGCTTCCCCTTCAGCGAGTGGTTCTCGGGGAAGTGCAACTCGGCGGAGAGGATGCCCACGTAGCCGGGCACGGCGACGCGTCAGCGCGACGCGCTGGCGCCCGGCCGGCGTTCCCGCGCGAAGCGACGCAGGCCCGAGCCCATGCGAACGAGGTCAGGCGTCCGCGTCGGCGGTGGTGGCTGCTGCTGCCGGCGCGCCGTCGACGCTCAGGTCGGTTCGCTCGATCTCCCGGGTCTCGTAGACCTCGAGGACGTCGCCTTCCTTCACGTCGTTGTATCCGTCGAGGAGGATCCCGCACTCGAACCCGGCCTGCACCTCGCGGACGTCGTCCTTGAACCGCCTGAGGCTTGCCACCGTCGTCTCGTAGATGACCGTGCCTTCGCGGACGACGCGCACGTTCGCGCCGCGGCGGATGACGCCGTTCGTGACGTAGCAGCCCGCGATCACGCCCACGCGGGAGGCGCGGAAGAGCGCGCGCACTTCGGCCTCGCCGACCGTCTCCTCGACGCGCTCCGGCGAGAGCATCCCCACGAGCGCCTGCTCGATGTCCCCGGTCAGCTGGTAGATGACCCGGTACGTCCGCACGTCGACCCCCTCGCGCTCGGCGAGCGCGCGGGCCTCGGTGTTGGGCCGGACATTGAAGCCGACGACGATCGCGTTGGACGCGGAGGCGAGCATCACGTCGGACTCGGAGATCGCGCCGATCCCCGTATGGATCACCTCCACCCTGACCTCGGGATGCTCGATCTTCGCCAGCTCGCCCGTGACGGCCTCGATCGAGCCCTGGACGTCCGCCTTGACGACGACGTTCAGCTCCTGCACGGCACCGGCCTCGATCCTGCTGAACAGGTCTTCGAGGGAGATTCCGCGCTTCGTGCGCCGCGCCAGCTGCTCCGCTCGCAGACGCTGAGCGCGCAGCGACGCCTTGTGGCGGGCAGCCCGGTCGTTCTCGACGACGTGGGCGTGCTCGCCCGCGGCCGGCGGCTTGTCGAAGCCGAGGATCTCCGCCGGCGTGCCCGGCGTCACTTCCTTGACGCGCTCGCCGCGGTAGTCGTGCAGCGCGCGCACCTTGCCCCACGCATCGCCGGCGACGATCGCGTCGCCGACGCGCAGCGTCCCTCGCTGCACGAGCATCGTGGCCACGGGCCCACGGCCGACGTCGAGGCGGCTCTCGATGATCGGCCCGGAAGCTTCCGTGTTCGGGTTCGCCGTCAGCTCGAGCTCGGCGTCGGCGACGAGGAGGATCCGCTCCAGGAGGTCGTCCAGCCCCTCCCCCGTCTTCGCCGAGACGTCGGCCAACTGTGTCGTCCCGCCCCAGTCTTCGGGCTGGAGGGCGTGCCCGACGAGCTCCTGGCGGACCCGCGTCGGGTTCGCCTCGGGGCGATCGATCTTGTTCACGGCGACGACGATCGGAACCTCCGCGGCGCGCGCGTGGTTGATCGACTCGATCGTCTGCGGCATGACGCCGTCGTCGGCGGCCACGACGAGAACCGCGATGTCCGTCACCTTGGCGCCGCGCGCGCGGAGGGCGGTGAACGCCTCGTGGCCGGGCGTGTCCAGGAACGTGATCCGTCGCCCGGAGTGGTCGACCTGGTACGCGCCGATGTGCTGGGTGATCCCGCCCGCCTCGGTCTCCACGACGGCAGACGAGCGCAGCGCGTCGAGCAGCGAGGTCTTCCCGTGGTCGACGTGGCCCATGATCGTGACCACCGGCGGTCGCGCCTGGAGGTCCTCGGGCGCGTCGTCGTAGGCCTCGGGCTCGAGCTCCTCCTCGTCCGCGTGCTTGATCGTGACCTCGCGCTCGAACTCCCCCGCGATCAGCTCGATCGCCTCGTCGGAGAGGGACTGGGTGATGTTCACCATCTCGCCCGCCCCCATGAGGAACTTCATGATCGCCGGCATCGGCACCCCGAGCGCGGCCGAGACGTCCTTGACCGTGGCGCCGGACTCGACCGTGACGGGGCCCGTCGGCTGCGCTGCAGGCTGCTGCTCGCGGCGCTCGCGGGGAGGCGCGCCGGCACCGTCGCGCTGCCGGGCGTCCGGGCGCGGGCGGGCCGCCTGGGAGTCGATAACGACTCGACGGCGGCGCCGTCCGCCAGGCGCACCGCCGCGCGGGCGAAGGGGGCGTCGATCGGCCACGGCCCTAGCCTAGCCCTCCTCGAGAGAGAGGAGCAAGGTGGGCGGAACCGAGACGCGCCGCCGGAGCGTGCGCGCGAACGACCGGCGGGCGCGCGCCCGCTCGAAGCACGCCACGCTGCGGCACGTGTACACGCCCCGGCCGGGGAGGCGCCGTGCCGCGTCCGCGACGAGCACGCCGTCCGCGGCGGCGAAGCGCACGAGCTCCCGCTGGGGCGCCTTGCGCCCGCAGCCCGCGCAGGACCTGACCGGACTGCTCACCGGCCGGCGCTCTCGTCCTCTTCGGCGGCGCCGACGGCGGCGGGGTTCTCGCCGCCCTCCGGGGCCTCCCCCACCAGGTCGTCGCGCGGAACGTCCGTGGCGACACCGTCTGCCTGGCCCGCGGCCGGCACCGCGTTCTCGACGACCTCGCCGCGCTCCTCCTTGGCCGCGAGCTCGCGATGGGCCGGAATCCCGCAGTAGCGCGAGCCGGGGACCGCGGCGTTCGGGCAGCGCTTCCCGTTCGAGAGGACCGCGGCGCAGCGACCGGAGAAGTCCTCGCCTGCCTCCTCGCCGCCGAACGCGGCCTCGGCTTCGGCCTTCGCGAACTCCGTGTCCGACTCGATGTCCACCCTCCAGCCGGTGAGGCGGGCGGCGAGGCGCGCGTTCAGCCCCTCCTTTCCGATCGCGAGCGACAACTGGTCGTCGGGGACGACGACCGTCGCTTCGCGGGTCTCGTCGTCGACCAGCACCTCTCGCACGCGCGCGGGCGAGAGCGCCTTGGCGATGAAGCGAGCCGGCTCGGCGTTCCAGGGGATGATGTCGATCTTCTCGCCCCGCAGCTCCGACACGACCATGCGCACGCGTGAGCCGCGCGGCCCCACGCAGGCGCCCACGGGGTCGACGCCCTGGGCATGCGACTCGACGGCGATCTTCGACCGGTATCCCGGCTCGCGGGCCACGCCTCGGATCTCGACGAGCCCGTCGGCGATCTCGGGGACCTCCAGCTCGAAAAGCGTCTTGATCAGCTCGTGGTCGCGGCGGGAGAGGATCACCTGCGGGCCCTTCGTCCCTGAGCGGACCTCCGTGATCACGGCCTTGATGCGCGAGCCCTGCTCGTAGCGCTCGCCGTCCACCTGCTCGGAGCGCGGAAGCAGGGCCTCCACCTTCCCCAGGTCGACGAGGATGTTGTTGCGGTCGCCCGCCTGCTGGACGATCCCCGTCACGACTTCGCCCACGCGGTCGACGTACTCGTCGTACATCATCGCGCGCTCCGCCTCGCGAATGCGCTGCTGGATCACCTGCTTGGCGGTCTGCGCCGCGATGCGCCCGAAGTTGTCCGGTGTCACGTCGGTCCGCTTTACCTGGTCCTCGGGAACGTCCGACCAGTCGATGTCGAGGTCGTCGTCCGTGATCAGCGTGTGCGTGCGCTCTCCGGTCTGGGCCTCCGCCTCCTCCAGCTCGGCGATCGTGCGCTCGCGAGCTTCCTCGAGCAGCCGCTCCTCGATGTCCGCCGGTAGCTCGACGCCCCAGACTCGGAAGTCCCCGGCGTCGTCGAGCTCGACCTGCGCGTGGCGCGCGGCCCCCGGCGTCTTCTTGTACGCGGCGAGCAGGGCATCCTCGAGCGCGTGCACGAGCGTTCCCTGCTCGATCCCCTTCTCGCGCTCGATCTCCCTGACCGCCTCAACGATCTCTCGGCTCATCGCTACCCCTCGTCGATTAGATTGCCTCGCACGATCTCGTCGTACGGAACGGCCACGCGCCCGCCGCCGACCGAGAGCGTGACCTCCGTCTCGCCCGCCTCCACGACCTCGCCGCGGAGCTTCGTCCGCCGGGCGGGAGTCCGAACGGCAACACGGCGGCCGACCGCCTTTCGGAAGTGCTCCTGCGTGCGGAGCGGCCGCGCGAGGCCGGGCGAGGAGACCTCCAGCGCGTAGCGCTCGAGGTACTCCCGCAGGATGCCCGTCACCTGCTCGCAGAGGGCGTGATCGACGCCCGTCGGGCGGTCGAGGAAGACGCAGAGCTCTTCCTCTCCGCGCAGCTCGACGGCCAGCACCTCGACGTCAGGCAGGCGGGAGCCGACCTTGCCGGCGACCTCGCGCTGCAGCTCGCGCTCCCTCTCGTGGACGTGTGCCATCGATTCTCCCGAAAAAAATGGGCGCGGCGCGCCCATTTCTCCAACCAGCTGGGGAAATGTCAGGCGTCAGCATAGCAAGGAGCGGCCCGGCGACCGGCGCCGCGCGGGGTTGCACGCAGGCGTTCGCGGCCGAGAAAGCGGCGCGCCCGCGAGCGCCCGTCTGGGCGCGCTACATGTCGCGTCACGGGACACGAGGCCCGGCGCGCGAAGGGCCGCTAGGCGGCGGTTCGGTCGTCGCGCCGCGCGTCCGCCGCCCGCTTGGCGGCCAGGCGCCGCGCCTCTGCCCACTGCTCGAGCAGGACGGGATCGACGCTTCGCCGCAGGTCTCGGCAGTCGTGACAGAGGACCGACCCGACGCGCCAGAGGACGTCGGCGACGAGGGCCCCGCAGCCGAGACACCGATGGTCCCACTCGTTTCCGTCCCACGAAGCCAATGCCCCGCTCCCTTCTCTCGTTCGCCGCATCGCGCCTCCCGACGTGCCGCAGGGAAGGACGCTGATCTCACTGTCGCGCTTCCAAGCGCCGTGTCAAGGGTGCGGCAGGGAGAGCAGAGGGAGACGGCGGATGCGAGACTCATCCCGAGCGAGAGCCGAGGGGGCGTCCGCGAGCTGCCGCAAACTCCGGACGGCGCGTGATCCAGACCGCTCACGCGCCCGAGCCCCCTCGGCCCGCTCATGGAGTATCCGCGTGACGGCGCGGGTGCAGACTCCCCCAGAAGGGGGACAAGCCCTGCGGCGCGGCCGAACGGCTGTCCTTCCCGCTAGGGCTCGAGCGAGCCGTTCACGTCCACGATCTGCGCGTCCGCGTCGTTGACGGCGTTCCAGACGCGCAGACGGAAGGCGAGCGCCACCGCGGAGACACCCGTCGCGCTCGTGTGCCGCTTGCCCTCCTCGACCTCGACGACGCCGTAGTCGACCTCGCGCACGACGTACCCCGTCGTGCGCAGGAACCGCAAGAGATCGTCGATCCGATGGGGTGCCGCAAGAAGCTCGATCTTCATCGCCGCAGACGACCCGGGGAGGGGAACGGGTCGTGCTCTGATTATGGCCCAGGTTCCCCTCCGGCGCCATCGCCCGATGGAGCGCGACCTGGTGGCCGCGCCGACGTCGGCGCCGGCGCCGGCGCGGGCTCTACGCGTCGAGGACGATCGTGACCGGGCCGTCGTTTTCGATCTCGACCACCATGCGGGCGCCGAAGCGCCCCGTCGCTGTCGTGACTCCGAGGGCTCGAAGCTCGTGCGAGAAGCGTTCGTACAGGAGCTCCGCTCGGTCGCGGGGAGCGGCGGCCGAGAAGTCCGGCCGCGTCCCCCGCGTGCTGTCGGCGAGAAGGGTGAACTGGCTCACGACGAGCGCCCCACCCCCCGTCTCGAGGAGGCTCCGGTCGAACTTCCCCGCGTCGTTCTCGAAGATGCGAAGGCGCGCGACCCGCCCGGCGAGACGCGCCGCCGTCCCCTCGTCGTCGCCCGCCGCGACGCCGACGAGCACGCAGAGCCCCGGTCCGACCTCCCCGACAACGCCGTCCGCGACCGTCACGCGCGCGGCGAGGACGCGCTGGACGACCGCTCGCACGCCGAGAGCGGGCTAGCCGCCGAGGTTGTCGAGCGCGCGCCGGTAGTCGCGACTCTGAGGACGCAGGAAGCTGGCCATCCGGTAGTGGCCGTACGCCTCTTCGGGGCGCCCTTGCTTCTCGAGACAGCGGCCGAGCGCGAAGTGCGCGTAATGATCGACCGCCTTGAGGTCGAGGATGGCGCGAAACTCCTGCTCGGCCTCGGCCCAGCGCCTGATGCGGAAGTAGGCGATTCCGAGCGCCTCGCGGATCGACGCTTTGGCCGGCTCGCGCCGCTTCGCCTTCTCGAGCGGAACCGTCGCCTGCGCGTTGCGCCCCGCCGCGAGGTGGTCCTGGCCCTGCCTGTAGAGCTCGTACGTCTCGCTCATCCCGCCGTCTCTTCCAAGCTCGAAAGGTAGACGAAATTCCGGCTCACGACGTCTTCCGGGCGCGTCAGGTCGCGCGTCGGGCCGACGGGGAGCGCGAGCAGATCGTGGCCCGCGGCGAGAGCGCGCTGGGCCGCGGTCGCGAGCTCGAACGGAGGTCCCGGCACCTCCTGTAGGAGGCGGCAGAGCTCCGGGCCGAGGAACCAGAGCGGCGCGCCTGCGAGACGACCCTCCGCCGTGCCGGGCGCCGGCTTCTCGACGACCGAGACGAGCCTGCCGTTCCGGGCGACGACGGACGAGCGCTCGGGGAGCTCGTGCTCGGGAACCTCGCGCACTGCGAGACCGCCTGCCGTCCCCGAGGCGCGCCAGCGCCCGAGCGCCTGGGCGACGTCGCCGGGCGCGAACACGGTGTCCGCGGCAGCGACGAGGAGCGGCGGCCGGGCGCCCGCGTCGACGGCACGGCGCACGGCGTCCGCAGAGCCGAGCGCCTCCCGCTGCTCGGCGTAGCGCAGGCGAACGCCGAGCCCGCGCCCGTCGCCGAGGAGGGCGCGCACCTGCTCCCGCAGGTGTCCCACCACGAGCCAGGCCTCCTCGAACCCGGCGGCGCCGAGCTCGCGCACGAGCGTGGCCACGACCGGGTGCCCGTCGATCGGGAGCACCGGCTTCGCCCAGCGCGTCGTGAGGGGCCGAAGCCGGCGCCCCTCCCCCGCCGCCATGACGACCGCGTCCACTGCGGCGAAACTACCCGCGTGCGGCGTCGCATCGTCCCCCTCGCGCCGGCCGCGCCGCTCGCGAGCGCGCTGCTCCTGTGGCTCTCGGCGCCGCCGGTCGGCCTGGCCTGGCTCGCCTGGGTGGCGCTCGTTCCGGCGACGGCGCTCCTGCTCGCCCGGCCGCAAGCCCGCGCGGGACGCGCCGCCGTCCCGCTTGCCTACGTGGTCTTCCTCGAGCTCCTCCTCGTCCCGGCGCTTCCCTTCGGCCTCGCGCACAACCAGTGGGGCAAGCCGCTCGTCCCCGTCCTGGTCGGCGACTCACCCGTGCTCGTCGTGGCCTTCGCGCTCGTCCCGCTTGCGGGCGCGGTCCTCTACGCTCTGCGCTTCCCGCTCGTCATTCCGCTCGCGCGGCCCACCACGCCCGCAGCCGCGTTCGCGGTCGTGGCCATCGCCGCAACGGCGTGGACGGCGCTCGACCTCCTGAGGACGAAGTTCGACCCCGGTGGGTTCTGGGGCCCGCTCTACCTCTCCCAGGCCGGTCTCCCCACGGCGCGAGCGGCTGGCCTCGCAGGCCCGTGGCTACTCACGTTCCTGATCGTGGCGGTGAACGCGGCGGTCGCCCTCGCGCTCGTCGGCCCGCGGCGGCGCATCGCGCTGGCACCGGGCGCAGCGGCCGCGGCGCTAGCCCTCGCGGCCATGCTCGCCGTCGACCCCTCCGCCGGCGCCGGCCCCCCCGCGCGCGTCGCCGCGATCCAGCCCGGGTACGACACGGCCGAGTTCGAGCGGCCCGTCCTGCACTTCCTCCGGCGCCGCTTCCGCGACCTCGAGCGGGCGAGCCTCGATCTCGCGCGAGACCTCACGCCCGCCACCGCGCAGGCGGCCGAGCAGGGCGCGACGCTCGTCGTGTGGCCGGAGGCGACCCTCTGGGTCGACCCGCGGGCGAACAGGCGAGTCGCGGCGGCACTTCGCTTGCTCACGCGCGAGACGGGCGTTGTCCTCGTCGCCCCGTACTTCCTGCGCGGCCCCGACCACGGGGCCGCCGTGGTTGTGCTCCCGAACGGGAGGATCACGCGCGCGCAGCCCAAGCAGCGCCCGATGTGGTTTCTCGGCGAGCGCGGCGACAATCGGGTGCCGCCGGCTCCCGTCCTCGCCGGGCGGACAGCGCTCGGCACGGCGCTCGGCGTCGACACTCAGGATCCCGCGGTCGCGCGCGCCCTCGCCCGCAGGGGCGCCGCGCTCGTCGCCTCGGCCACGCACGACTGGCCCGCTCTCGCGAGGCAGCAGTTGGCGCTGACGCGGCTGCAGGCCGCCGCGCTCGGCATCCCCTTCGTCCGCGCCGACTGGCGCTACGGCTCGGCGATCGTGGCTCCGGGCGGCGCCCTCGCGGCGGCGGCCGGGTGGGCGAAGCGGCCGGCCGTCCTCGTCGCCGACGTCCCGGCGGCGGGTTCCGCGACGCCCTACACCCGGCTCGGCGACGCGCTCGGATGGATAGCGGTCGCGCTCACCGCGTCGGTCGCGGCCGTCGGCCGCCTGCGTCGCCTACACCGAGAGCGAGCGGAGGCTGAGGGCGCCCCGGACGCGCTCGCCGAGCCCGAGCGCGCGTCTCATGCTCGACCGTAGGCGGCGGAGCTCGCGGCGCGCGAGGCGGGCGCGAGCGCCGGCCGCCTGCGGCGGGCCGTAACGGGCGTCCGCGAGAGCCGAGACGAAGGCGCTCGTCTGGACGCCGAAGTGCTCGGCGACGAAGTCCCCGACCTCCCGGACGGTCGCGCTCGCTCGCACCTCGTAGCCCTGATCCACGACGTAGGCGACGAGGTCGCGGCGGCAGGCCGCCGCGAGCGCGCGCGGGTCGCGCGCCGCGAAGCGGGTCGCCCGGCGCGCCTGCTTCACGGCCACGATGAGGGCTGCGCCGCCGAGAGCGAGGACGAGGACGACCGCGACGATGCTCCGGCCCGTCTCCGCGACCGCGCTCGGGACTCCGCCGCCCTCCCCTGTGCCCACCGTCGCTCCCGACTCCCGCTCACCAAGCCGCGAGGCGCGTCCGACGCGCTCGGCGATCTCGGGCACGCCGAGCAGGGCGCCGCCTACCTCGGCCGCCTCGCGGACGTCGAACGCCCCGGAGAACGGCGTGTACCGGGCCGTCAGCTGACCGCGATCGGGAGTGGGGTCGAACGGGATCCAGCCGAAGCGGGGGAAGTACACCTCGACCCACGTGTGGGCGTTGTGGTCGGTCACGCTCCACTCCTTCGAGCGATCGTCGTACGTCCCGCTCGTGAACCCTGCCGCGACACGCGCGGGGACGCCGACGTAGCGGAGCATGAGCGCCATCGCGCCGGCGAAGTGCTGGCAGTAGCCGCGCTTCGTCTGCAGGAAGGTGACGAGCGGCGGCCGACGCTCGTTCCCGGGGACGAAGGGCGGCTGCTCGTCGTAGGTGAACCCGCCCTCGGAGCCCCGGAACCATGCCTCGAGGAGGACGGCCGCCTCGTACGGCGACGACGCATCCGCCGTCACTCGCCGCGCCGCGCGGTAGAGCGGCGCGTGGTCGGCGAGGTACGACTCCCGCTGGAAGAAGTGGCGCATGAACGCGTCCCGGCCGGGCGCTCCCCACGGCAGCGTCGGCGGGAGGTCGGGGGAGGCGAACAGGCGTAGGAACTGGCGCGCGGCCGGCGGGTATGCGGTTCCCGTGGCCCGAAGCTCTTTCGGCTTCGCGTCGGGCACGTAGCTCCACACGGTGTAGCGCTGCCCGCGGTGCAGCGGCTCGCTGAGGACAACGCCGCCGTTCGACGTAACCCTCGCGGCGGCGCTCGACTGCGGCTGCCAGCGCACGAACTGCGCCGAGCCGACGAGGCGCTGCTCGTCGAGCGCCTCGACCTTCACCTCCTGCTTCACCCAGTTGCGCCGGGCGCGCGCAGCCGCCGGCAAGAGCGGGTCGTCCGCCGTGACGTCGATCTCGCCCTCTCCCGAGACCGGATCCCCGGTCTCGGGCTTCTCGCGCCACACTGCGCCCGTGTAGTCGTCGAGCGTCGTGGCGCGCCAGTAGAGCGACCGCTTCGGCCCGGGCACCTTGACCTTGAGGACGGTCGTCTCCTCCTGCGGAAACGAGATCCCGTCGTAGTTGGCGTCCCAGACGTAGCGCACGTCCACGGGCTCGTGAGGGCGGTCGTACCAGTCCCAGGAGTCCCAATCGACGAACCCCTGCTTCGCCACGGCATCGGAGGTCGAGCCCGCCACCGCGAGCGCGACTAGGACGACGCCGGCGACCGCCGCCTGGGGAAGGCCCCGCGCCTGGGGGCGGAGGAGCACGACGAGCGCGAGCGCGACGGCGAGGATGAGGGCGCCCGTGACGAGGGGGCGGCTCGACTCGAGCCAGGTGGACGCCATCGTCGCCGGCCACCCCGCGCCCACGAGCAGCAGGGCGAGCGCGAGGAAGGTGCGGCGCGTCGCGATCGCCATCCCGGCAGCGGCCGTGAAGCCGAAGCCCGCGAGGAGGACGACGCCGTGCATGCCGGGGAAGTCGACGCGATTGAACGGCAGGCTCGTGTCCCAGAAGTCGAGGAACCCCTGGCCGAAGTCCGAGAAGAGCGGGCCGAAGAACGCGCGGTCGTCGTCGAACGGGCGCGCGTCCGCGAGAGAGAGCGAGAACGCCGTGCTCCCCGCCACGAGCGCGGCGCCGAGGAGGGCGGTCACGACGACGATGGCGTCTCGGCGCCGCTCGCCGGGGACGCGACGCGCGACGGCGAGAGTCGGGAGGAGGGCGAGGAGCGCGATCACGGCCGCTTCGGAGGCCGCGAACGACCCCTCCTCGAGCCGGAGCCAGGTGGGGACGACGACGAGCGCGACGAGCGTGAAGGCGACAAGCGTCCTAGCCACGGCCGCCCCCGACGGCGTGAGCGGGAGTCCGCTCGCCGGCGAGCGCGCCCGCGAGGTCGGCGCCTCGGCGCACGACGGCGGACGGAATCCCGGCGCGTTGCAGGCGCGCGAGCTGCGCGGCCGCGTCCAGGTCTGCGTGACCGCCCGCGCGCGTGAAGCTCCGCGGATCGACGTAGACGAGCGAGATCGCGTGATGGGCGAGCGTGCGCTGGAGTAGCCGGTCGACGAGGCGCGCCGGGAGCGCCGCCGTGACCACCGTGACCTCGAGGGCGCGTGCTGCGGGCCCGGATTCGTCCGCGAGGAACGTGGCGACGGGAACATGCCCGTCCGGCTGCACCGCGGCGAGGAGCTCGAGGGCCGCGTCCCAGTCCCCGTCCAGCGAGTGCACGCGCTGGTGCCCCCGCGAGCGGCCGTTGACGACGAGCGACGTCCGCCGGCCCCTCCGCGCGTGCGCGCGGACGAGGGAGCCGGCGATCGAGACCTGGAGCTCGAACGTGGACTCCGGCGGCTCTCCCACGACGGTCGCCTCGTCGGCATCGAGCACGACCGCCGCCTCGTCGCGAGGCGCGTCCTCGAGCTCCTTGACCATGAGCTCCCCGCGCCGCGCGGTCGAGGGCCAGTGCACGCGCCGCAGCGACTCGCCCTGCTCGTACTCCCGCACGGAATGGAGCTCGAAGCCAGCCGTACGCCGCAGGAGGAGGCGCCGGCCCCCGGGCGTCTGACCGCCCGTCTCCGAGAAGAGCCGTTCGAGCTCGACGAGCCGCGGGTAGACGAGCAGGACCTCCGCCCGCGAGACGTCGAGCTCGACGCGCTCGAGCCCGAACGGGTCCTCGAGCACGACCTCCGTCGCCTCGATCGGGTAGCGGCCGCGCGGCACCCGCTCGAGGAGGTACTCGCCCTGCAGGCGACCGCCGCTGCGGCGAAGCGGAGCCTCCCGCTCGCCGAGGCGCCCTAGGCGCTCGCGCGCGACGAGCGTGGCCGGCGGCAGCCTCCCCTCCACCTCGAGCTCGAGCTGCATCGGCACGTCCTCGCCGGCGGCGTGCTCGCCCGGCACCGTGCGCTGCAGCGTCATCGGGCGCCGCAGCACCCGCACCCAGACCGCGGCGGCCGCGACGGCGAGCACGAGGCCGACGGCGACGGGGTACAGGGGGCGCCCGCCGAACGCCCAGGCGGCGAAATAGGTGAGCCCGCCCAGCGCGAGAAGCGAACGACCCCGGTCGGTCAGCATGCGCTCAGACGGGAACGGGCGTCCGCTCCACGGCGTCGCCGACGACGTCCTCGTCGGAGAGCCCCGAGGAGCGCGCCTCCGGCGCCAGGATCAGGCGGTGCGCGAGCACGGCGGGCGCGACTGCCTTCACGTCGTCCGGGACGACGTACTCGCGCCCGGCGACGAGCGCGCGCGCCTTGGCGACGCGTAGGAGGTTGATCCCGGCGCGAGGGCTCGCGCCGAGGTGGAGGCGGGCGTCACCCCGCGTCTGGCGAAGGAGCGAGACGACGTAACGCTGCACGCTCTCCTCCACGTACACGCGCCGGGAATCCTCGATCGCGGCCAGGACGTCCTGCGCCGAGGCGACCGGCTCGAGCTCGTCGAGCGGCGCCGCGGTCGTCTGCTCCGTCAGCATCTGCGCCTCGGCCGCGAGCGGCGGGTACCCGATGGCGATCCGCATCGTGAAGCGGTCGAGCTGCGCCTCCGGCAGCGGGTACGTCCCCTCGTACTCGATCGGGTTCTGCGTCGCCATGACCATGAACGGCGGAGCCAGGTGGTAGGTGTGGCCGTCGATCGTGACCTGCCGTTCTTGCATCGCCTCGAGGAGCGCGGCCTGCGTCTTCGGCGAGGTCCGGTTGATCTCGTCCACCAGCAAGACGTTCGCGAAGACGGGGCCGGGCCGGAACTCGAACTCGTGCGAGCGCTGGTTGAACACGTTCACGCCGGTCACGTCCGAGGGGAGGAGATCCGGCGTGAACTGGATGCGCGAGAAGGAGACGTCGAGCGAGCGCGCGAGCGCCTTCGCGAGCGTCGTCTTTCCGACGCCCGGGAGGTCCTCGATGATGAGGTGTCCCTCCGAGAGGAGGCAGAGGACGCAGAGGTCGAGCGTCTCGTCGGGTGCGTGCATGACGCGGCGGAGGTTGTCCCGCACGCGCCGCGCCAACTCGTCTGAGCGGGCGGCCTGGTGCTCCTGAATGCCGGCGAGCGGCTCGTCCACGGCCTACTGACCTCCTGCACGCAGGGACGCGACCTCGTCGAGGATAGCCGCCGCCACGTCACGCTTGCTCCTTTTCCCGATCGTCCGCTCCCCGGTCTCCCACACGAGCGTGACCTCGTTCTCGTCGGCGTCGAACCCGATCCCGGCCTGTCCCACGTCGTTGAAGACAAACAGCGTTCCCCCTTTCGCGGCCAGCTTCTCGCGCGCGCGCGCGAGGCCGCGCTCGCCCTGGTCCGCCGCGAACCCGACGATGACCTGACCTTCCCCCCTCCGCCGCCCGAGCTCGGCGAGCACGTCGTCTGTCGGCTCGAGTTCCACCAGCCAGGCGGCGGCGTCCTTCGGGCGCTTGTCGGCGCGCGGCTTTGCAGGTCGGTAGTCGGCGACCGCCGCAGCCATGAGGACGACGTCTGCGTCCGAGCGGGCAAGCGCCTCGCGGGCCAGGTCGGCGGCGGCCGGGGTCTCGACGACGTCGACCCCCGGCGGCACCGGAACCGCGAGGTTGGCGGCGAGGAGGGTGACCTCTGCGCCCCTGCGCGCCGCCTCCTCGGCCAGCGCGACACCCATCTTCCCCGACGAGCGGTTGCCGAGGAAGCGGACGGAGTCGAGCGGCTCGCGCGTCCCCCCGGCGCTCACGAGCACGCGGAGACCGGCGAGCGGACGGTCCGGCTCGCCCGGGACGAGGAGCGCCCGCACGCGCGCGGCGATTGCCCCGGGCTCCGCCATGCGCCCGGGGCCGTGCTCGCCCTCGGCCAGCTCGCCCGCGTCGGGTCCGATGAGCTCGACTCCCCGCTCGCGAAGCAGGGCGACGTTGGCGCGCGTCGCCGGGTGGTTCCACATGCGGACGTTCATTGCGGGCGCCGCGAGGACCGGTCCCGCGAAGGCGAGCGCGGCCTCGGTGAGAACGTTGTCCGCGAAGCCGTGGGCGAGCTTCGCGAGCGTGTTCGCAGAGGCAGGCGCGACGACGAGCAGGTGTGCCCGCGCGAGGTGCGGATAGAGGTCGTCGGGCGTGCGCCGCCGCGCGAGCGCCTCGAGGAGCTCGCGGGAGACGAACCGCTGCGCGGCGGGGGTGACGAGCGGCACGACCTCGTGCCCGTCGCGCACGAGCAGCCGGACGAGCTCGGCTGCCTTGTAGGCCGCGACCGAGGCGGTCACGCCGACGAGGATGGTCGTGCGCTCGCTCACGCTGCCCGGATCGGCCGCTCACGCCGGCGCGCCGCCGCGCTCACCGGTGAGGCGAGGCCCCGCTAGCGGGAGCCGTACTCGTACGTGAGATTTCCCTCGGCGATCTCCTCGAGGGCCATGGTCAGGTAGTTCTTCGAGCGCGACTCGACGAGAGGGGGCGCTACGTCCTCGAAGGTGCCCTCGCCCAGCTGGTGGTGGTAGTTGTTGATCTGGCGGGCGCGCTTGGCCGCCATGATCACGAGCCCGTAGCGCGAGTCGGCACGCTCGAGCAGGGCGTCGATGCGCGGGTAGATCATGGCCACATTGTAGCGACGGTCGCCGCAGCCGCCGGGCGCGCGGCTACCGGCAGTCCACCAGCGCCTCGAGCTCAGAGGCGGCCCGGTGGAGATCGTCGTTCACGACGACGTGGTCGAACTGGTCCTGCTCGCCCACCTGCCGGCGCGCGAGCTCCAGGCGCTCGTCGATCTCGCCCGCGCTCTCGGTCGCGCGCTCGCGCAGCCGCCGCTCGAGCTCGCTGAAGGAAGGCGGCGCGACGAAGACCGTCACGGTCTCCGGACGGAGCTCCTTCACGCGCCGGGCGCCGGCGGTCTCGAGCTCGAGGATGCAGCTTCGCCCCGAGCCGGTGATCCTCTCCACCTCGGAACGGAGCGTCCCGTACCGGTGTCCCGAGACGTAGACCACGTACTCGAGGAACGCGCCCTCGGCGACGCGCTCGTCGAACTCCTGCTCGGAGAGGAAGTGGTAGTCGCGTCCGTCGGTCTCGCCCGCACGGCGTGGCCGGGTCGTCGCGGAGATCGCCACCTCGAAGTCGGAGCGCCGCTCGACGAGGCGGCGGATCAGCGTCCCCTTGCCGGCGCCGGACGGGCCCGTGACGACCACGAGCGTGCCTCGGCGGACGGCCGCCGCACCGCCGCTCCGCGCGCCCGCGTCCACAGGCGGCGCCGTGTTCGCTTCCATGTCGGTCAGCGGCGCAGGAGGCTCACGAGCTCCGCGCGCTGGCGCCCCGACAGGCCGCCGACGGTCTTCGACTGGCTGATCCGGCACTGGTTCAGGAACCGTGCCGCCTTTACCCGGCCGAACTTTGGAACGGCCATGAGGATGTCGATCACCTTCGCGGTCTCGACGTACGCCGGCGGGTCGCGCAGTACCTCCTCGATCTTCACCGTGCCCGCCTTCAGGTCCTTCTTGAGCTGGGCGCGGCGTACGCGGATCTCGTTTGCCCGGCGGAGGGCGTCCATCCGCTGATCGAGCGAGCGGAGGGGCGCCTGGACGTGCGTCCGCGACATCTGCATGGCGGGCGATTCTAACACTCGTTGATCGGGCTGCAAGTTCCAGTTTTTTGGCTCTTTTGCAGGTCTTTTTGTCTAATCTGAGAACACTGCGCCGCCGTCAGGCGTGCGCAACCCCGCATGCCTGCGCGGGATCGGCGTAGCCCGAGGCAGCCGCCTCGGCCGAAAGCTCGGCGCGGACGCGGATCGGTGCACCGGGATCCCGGAAGAGAATCGTCCCGAGGGCGACGGCGGTCGCCCCCGCGGCGATCGCCTCGAGCGCATGGCGACCGGTCTCGATGCCCCCCATCGCCACGATCGGAAGGTCGGTGGCCGCCCGGCACGCGTGCACGGCGGCGAGCGCGACGGGGCGAAGCGCCGGGCCGGAGAGCCCGCCCGTGCTCGTGGCGAGGATCGGCCGGAGCGTGCGACCGTCGAGCGCGAGACCCCGGAGCGTGTTCACAAGGGACAGCCCGTCCGCTCCCGCGGCCGCAGCCGCGCGCGCCGCGGCGGGGAGATCGGGAAGGGACGGGGAGAGCTTGGCGTAGAGCGGCTTCCGCGTCGCCGCTCTCGCGGCTGCCACGATCGCCTCCGGCGCCTCGGACGGCCCGGCGACGTTCGGGCACGAGAGGTTGAGCTCGATCGCGGCCGCCGCGCGCTCCCGCTCGAGGAGCGCGCACGAGCGCGCGTAGTCCTCGGCGCGCCAGCCGCCCACGGAGACCCAGACGGGCACGCCGAGCGCGGCGAGCCTCGGAAGTATCTCCCGCAGGAACCGGTCGATCCCGACGTTCGCGAGCCCGATCGAGTTCAGCAGGCCGACGTCCGTCTCCGCGATGCGGACGGGGTCGTTCCCGGTGCGAGCGAGCGGTGTCACCGTCTTCGTTACGTACGCGTCGAGGGAACGCGCGACCTCGGACGCCGTGAGAGCGTCGAGGCACCCGGACGCGTTCAGGATCACGCAGCCGCCGCGGCGAGCGGCCGCACGGCCTCCGCGGCGAGTACGGGGCCGTCCATGCAGAGGCGGCGAAGCTCGCCGCCAATCTCGACGGCGCACCCGTAGCACCCGCCGTACCCGCAGGCCATCGGCGCCTCCCAGGCGAGCTGCGCCGTCGGCGCGAGCTCGGCGACGGCGCGGAGCATCGGCTCGGGACCGCAGGCGAGGACGTCCCGGCGCCGGTCGATGCGTTCGGTCACGAGGGTCGGTTCGACGACGACGTGCGCACCGGGAAGGAGCGTTCCGGCCTCGGCATGCCGAGGGGTTCGGAAGCCGAGCACGGCGGGCGCGCGAGGCAGGCGTTGCGCGAGGTAGGGCAACGGCGCGATCCCGATCCCGCCGCCCACGAGGAGGGGTCGGCCGACGTCCAGGCGGAATCCGCGGCCGAGCGGGCCGAAGAGCTCGATCCGCTCGCCGGCCGCGAGGCTCGCGAGGGCGCGCGTTCCCGGGCCGACGGGATCGACGAGGAACCCGAGCTCCCGCGGCCGTGCGAGGCAGACGCTCATGGGGCGCGGCACGACGCGCCCCGGCGGCGTGAGCATGAAGAACTGGCCCGGCTCACCGGGCTCGAGGCCGGCGCGGGCGACCCGGACGAGCGCGTAAGGGCCGACGGCCTCGACGGCGAGGACGCGCGCAGCTCTACGCGCCGGTCGCAACGCGTTCCTGGAGCGCGGTCGCCCCCTCCCGCCGCGCGCCCGCGATCGCGTCGACGGCAGCGGCCGCCCCGGCGAGCGTGGTGAGACACGGAACGCGCGCCACGAGCGCGGCCTCGCGGATCCGATACCCGTCGGAACGCGCGCCGCCCCCGGCCGGCGTGTTGACGACGAGCGCGCAGCGCCCGCGGCGGATGAGGTCCACAGCCGTCATGCCGGGCCCCGCCGGCGAGACCTTGCGCACGCCGGTGACAGGGATTCCGGCAGCGGCGAGCGCGGCCGCGGTTCCCGTGGTCGCGGCGAGCGAGAAGCCCAGGCCGGCAAGGCGCCGCGCCAGCGCGACGGCGGCTCCCTTGTCGGCGTCGCGGACGGAGAGGAACACCGTTCCGGCGCTCGGCAGCGGCCTCCCCGCCGCCCGCTCGGCCTTGCCGAACGCCGTCGCGAAGTTCGCGGCGCTCGCCATCACCTCGCCGGTCGAGCGCATCTCCGGCCCCAGGACCGCGTCCGCCCCCGGGAACCGCGCGAAGGGAAAGACCGCTGCCTTCACGCTCACGTGCCCGGCGGGCGAGTCCCGGCGGAGCGCGAGCTCCGACAGGCGCGCCCCCGCCATCACTCGGCAGGCAGCATCGACGAGAGGGGTGCCCGTCGCCTTGGAGGCGAAGGGGATCGTCCTCGACGCGCGCGGGTTCGCCTCCAGCACGTACGGGCGACCGTCCTGCAAGGCGAGCTGGACGTTCACGAGTCCGCGGACGCCGAGCGCGGGCGCGAGACGGCGCACGAGGGAGGAGACCTCCTCGTGCTCGGCAGGCGACACGGACGCCGCCGGGAGGACGCACGAGGAGTCCCCAGAGTGGACTCCCGCCTCCTCCACGTGCTCCATTACGGCGGCGACGTACGTGTCCTCTCCGTCGCAGACTGCGTCGACGTCGAGCTCGAGCGCGCCCTCGAGGAAGCGGTCGACGAGGACCGACCTGCCCCCCTGGCAGGCCGCCCGCACGTCCTCGGCCCGGTAGCACACCCGCATCCGGCGACCGCCGAGGACGTACGAGGGCCGGACGAGCACCGGGTACCCGACCGCGTCGGCGACCGCGACGGCCTCGTCGGGCCCGGTCGCGGTTCCCCAGGCGGGGACGGCGATGCCGAGCCCTCCGCACAGCGCTGCGAAGCGCGCCCTGTCCTCGGCGAGGTCGGTCGACTCGCAACTCGTGCCCAGGATCGTGAAGCCGGCGGCATCGATCTCGCGGGCGATCTCGAGCGGGGTCTGCCCCCCGAACTGCACGGCGACGCCGAGCGGGCGCTCGTGCGCGAGCACCTCGAGCACCGACTCGGCGTCCAGCGGCTCGAAGTAGAGGCGGTCCGAGGTGTCGTAGTCTGTCGAGACCGTTTCCGGGTTGCTGTTCACCATGACGGTCTCGAACCCGAGAGCGCGAAAGCTCCTCGCGGCGTGCACGCAGCAGTAGTCGAACTCGATCCCCTGCCCGATCCGGTTCGGGCCGGATCCGAGGATGACGATCGTGCGGCCGCGCAGGGGCGGCCGGGAGCGCTCGCCCCAGGTCGAGTAGCGGTAGTTGGAGGCGGCCTCGACCTCGCCCGCGACCGAATCGACGGCGGGGTAGGCCGCCCGGACGCCCGCGTGGATGCGCCGGCGGCGCGCCTCGCCCTCACTCGTTCCGGCGGCGCCGGCGACGTCCGCGTCCGCCCATCCCTCCCGCTTGACGGCGAGCCAGTCGTCGGCGACGAGCTCGTCCAGAGAGCGGACACGGGCGAGGACTGCGGCGGCCCGCTCGAGCTCGCGCCTGAACCAGGGATGGGCTCCCTCCGGTAGCTCCCAGGGCCCCGGGGAGACGGGCTCGCCGCCGGGCTCGGCCTCTCGACTTCTTCTCGCCTTCAGAAAGGCCTCGGTGAAGGTGCGCCCGATGCCCATCGCCTCTCCGACGGACTTCATCTGGGTACCCAGCGTCGGGTCGGCCCCCGGGAACTTGTCGAAGGCGAAGCGGGGGAACTTGACGACGACGTAGTCGAGCGCCGGCTCGAAGCTCGCCGGGGTCGTACCCGTGAGGTCGTTCCTCACCTCGTCCAGCGTGTAGCCGATCGCGAGCCTCGCGGCGACCTTGGCGATCGGGTAGCCGGTCGCCTTCGAGGCGAGGGCTGACGAGCGTGAGACGCGCGGGTTCATCTCGATCACGCGCACCTCCCCGCTCTCCCGTTCGCGGGCGAACTGGATGTTCGAGCCGCCGGTCTCGACACCGACCGCGCGCACGATCGCCGCAGCGGCGTCGCGAAGCTCCTGGTAGGAAGCGTCGGGGAGGGTCATCTGGGGCGCGACCGTGACCGAGTCGCCCGTGTGGACGCCCATCGGCGTCACGTTCTCGATCGAGCAGACGATGACGACGTTGTCCTTCCGGTCGCGCATCACCTCAAGCTCGAACTCGTCCCAGCCGGCGAGGCACTCCTCCACGAGCACCTGTCCCACGCGGCTCTCGAGGAGGCCCGCTTCCACCTTCGCGGTGAGCTCCGCGGGCGTCCGCGCGAGACCGCCCCCGTGCCCTCCCAGGGTGAAGGCGGGCCGGACGACGACGGGGAACGCCACGTCGTCCGGTAACTCGTCGAGCGTCGTCACGATCCGGGACGCGGGCACGTTCAGCCCGACGGCGCGGACCGTCTCGCGGAAGAGCTCGCGGTCCTCGGCGCGGCGGATGACCTCGATCGGCGCGCCGATCAGCTCCACTCCGAGCTCCCCGAGCACGTCGGCCTCGGCGAGCTCGGCGGCGAGGTTCAGCGCCGTCTGGCCGCCCAGCGTCGGCAGGAGGGCGTCGGGACGTTCCCGAGCGAGCACGTCGGCGACGCCCTCGAGGTCGAGGGGCTCGAGGTATGTCCGGTCGGCGAAGCCCGGGTCGGTCATGATGGTGGCGGGGTTCGAGTTCACGACCACGGTGCGAAACCCCTCGGCGCGGAGAACCTTCAGCGCCTGCGACCCGGCGTAGTCGAACTCGCATGCCTGCCCGACGACGATCGGGCCCGACCCGATCAGGCAGACCGAGCGGAGGTCACGCCGCCGCGGCACCGCGCACCTCGTCGACGAAGGCGTCCAAGATTGGGCGCGCGTCGTGCGGCCCGGGGCTCGCTTCCGGGTGGAACTGGACCGAGCGAGCGCCGGCGCTCGCGAGCGCCAGGCCCTCGACCGTCCCGTCGTAGAGCGACACATGCGTGACGTCGGAGCCGGAGGCCGTGACGGCGAAGCCGTGGTTCTGCGCAGTGACGAGAACGCGGTTGGTCGCGAGCTCGAGGACCGGGTGGTTCGCCCCGCGGTGCCCGAAGCGCAGCTTGAAGGTCGCGTATCCCGCGGCTCGTGCGAGGAGCTGATGCCCGAGGCAGATCCCGAGGATGGGTACACGGCCGACGAGCTCCGAGACCGTCCGGACCTCGTCCACGAGCGCTGCCGGGTCGCCTGGCCCGTTGGAGAGGACGACCGCGTCGGGGTTGTCGCGGAGGAGCTCCGCCGCGGAGATGGTGTGTGGAAAGACGCGCACCGACGCGCCGCGTGCGAGCAGGCGCCGGATGATCGACTGCTTGCAGCCGTAGTCGACGACGGCGAGCCGCGGCCGTACTCGTCCGAGCGAGTACGCCTCGTCCGTGGAGACGCCTGCGACGAGGCTGCGCCCCTCCATCCGCGGATGTGCGTGCACCCGTTCCAGGACGGCGTCGGGAGACGCCGCCCCGGCCACCGCCGCGGCGCGCATGGCGCCGCGGGCGCGCAGGTGGAGGACGAGCCCGCGGGTGTCGACGTCCTCGAGGGCGACCACGCCGCGTCGTGCGAGCCAGCGCGTCCACTCCTCGCTGCCGGCGCGCCGCATGACGACCGCGCGCGCGTGGGGACGGTCCGACTCGGAGCGGGCCGGCGCGACGCCGTAGTTCCCGACCATGGGAGCCGTGAAGCAGACGATCTGCTCCGCGAAGCTCGGGTCGGTCACCACTTCCTGGTAGCCGGACATCGCGGTGGTGAAGACCGCCTCGCCGAACGCGACACCCCCGGCCGCGACGGAGCGGCCGCGGAAGACTGAGCCGTCCTCGAGGACGAGAAACCCGCTCACCTCGCGAACGCCACCCGGCCGTCGGCGACCGTGAGCTCGACTCGGCCGCGAAGCGACCGGCCGAGGAGCCACGAGTTCCCGGACTTCGAGCGGAAGCCCTCTTCCTCGACCCGCCAGGCCCTCGCGAGGTCGAGCAGGACGAGGTTGGCGTCCGCCCCCCGCCGAATGCGCGGCGGCTCCAGGCCGAAGATGCGAGCGGGGCCGGCGCTCAGGCGCTCGAGGAGCGTCTCGAGGGCGAGGATGCCGGGCACGACAAGCCGCGTGTAGAGCGCGGCGAACGCTGTCTCCAGCCCGGTGACGCCGAACGGCGCCGCCTCGAACGGCACCTCCTTCTCGTGGCTCGCGTGCGGCGCGTGGTCGGTCGCGACGGCGGCGATCGTGCCGTCGCGAAGCGCGCCGACGAGCGCGGTGCGATCGCCCTCGCTTCGCACCGGCGGGTTCATCTTCATGTTCGCATCGAGCGTGCGGACGGCCTCGTCCGTGGCGCAGAGGTGGTGCGGCGTCACCTCCCCGGAGGCCGCGACGCCGTCGGCCTGCGCTCGCCGCAGGGCCTCGACGGACTCGGCCGCCGAGAGGTGGAGGAGGTGCACGGGCCGCTCCTCGTAACGGGCGAGCGCGAGGTCGCGGGCGACCATGACACTCTCGGCGATCGAGGGGTACCCCGCGAAGCCGAGCTCCGCGGAGGTGGCGCCCTCGTGCATCTGCCCGCCGCGAGAGAGGCTCGGTTCCTCGCAGTGGAGGGCGAGAGGACGTCCCGTGACGGTCCCGTACTGCAGGGCGCGGCGGAGGAGCGACGGGGACGCAACGGGCTTGCCGTCGTCCGTGAATCCAGCCGCCCCCGCGTCCGCGAGCTCCACCATCTCGGTCACCTCCCCGCCGCCCTGGCCCTTGCTGATCGAGGCGAGAAACCCGACGGGGACGACCGCTTCCGCGCGCGCGCGCTCGCGCAGCGACCTGAGGACCGCTGCGGAATCGACGACGGGATCCGTATTCGGCATTGCCAGGATCGCGCAGTAGCCCCCGGCCGCCGCGGCGGCAGTCCCCGAGGAGAGATCCTCCTCGTCCTCGCGGCCGGGCGTCCGGAGGTGTACGTGCAGGTCGACGAACGCGGGGGCGAGGACGAGCCCGCGGGCGTCGACGACCTGGTGGCCGTCCCCGTCCACGTCGTGCCCGACCTCCGTGATCGTGCCGCGCCCGATCCGGACGTCGAGGACGGCGTCGATGCGCTCCCCGGGGTCGACGACGCGCGCCCCCCGGATCACGAGGTCGTCCTTCGGCCGCCGGGGCGCGACGACGATCACGCCACGTCCTCGGCCCAGCGAGCTGCGCCCTCTGGGCTCGGGACGGCCGCCGGCCCCTGCGTGAGCAGGTCGTAGAGGACCGCCATCCGTACGGCGAGCCCGCTTCGCACCTGCCTCTCGATCAGGGACGCCGTCGCGTCCGCGACGGCGCCCTCGATCTCCACGCCCCGGTTCATCGGGCCGGGGTGCATGACCTTCTGCCCCGGGCGAAGGCGCTCGGGCGTCACGCCCCAGCGCGCGCTGTACTCGCGCAAGCTCGGCACGTAGTTCTCGCCCGCGAGCATCCGCTCTCGCTGCATCCGCAGGACGTAGACGACGTCCGCCTCCCGGATGGCGTCGATCGAGTACGAGACCTCGCAGCCCATCGCCTCGATCCCCCGCGGAAGGAGGGGCGGCGGGCCGACGAGCGTCACCCTCGCGCCCATGAGTAGGAACGCCTGCACGTTGGAGCGCGCGACTCTGCTGTGCAGGACGTCGCCGACGATCGCCACGTGTAGGTTCTCGACGGCCCCGAGCTCCTCGTCGATCGTGTACAGGTCTAGAAGGGCCTGGGTCGGGTGCTGGTGCTTGCCGTCGCCCGCGTTGACGACGTGCGCCGCGGTGAAGCGCGCGACGAGGTGCGGCGCTCCGATCTCCGGGTGGCGAACGACGACGACGTCGGGGTCGTAGCAGCCGATCGTGAGCGCGGTGTCCTTGAGAGACTCCCCCTTGTCGACAGCGGATCCCGTCGCCTTGATGGACATGACGTCGGCCGAGAGACGCTTCGCGGCGAGCTCGAAGCTGGACGACGTCCTCGTGGAGGACTCGTAGAAGAGGTTGACGACGGTGCGGCCGCGCAGGGTCGGGAGCTTCTTCACGTCGCGCTCGAGCGAGCGCGCGAAGGCCCGCGCGAGCGCGAGCAGGCGCGCGACGTCATCACGGGAGAGCTCGGCGATCGAGATCAGGTGCCGCCTCGCGGGCGGCTTCGGCGGGAGAAGCTCGTCGCGGACGAGCGGGCGGACCTCGGCCATCGTCACCTCCGGCTCAACGGAATCAGCAGGACGCGGTCGACCTCGTCCACCTCGACCAGCTCGACCTGCACGCGCTCCGACCGGGCCGTGGGCAGGTTCTTGCCGACGTAGTCCGGGCGGATCGGGAGCTCGCGGTGACCGCGGTCGACGAGGCAGGCGAGCTGGACGCGCGCCGGCCGGCCGTAGGCAAACAGCGCCTCGATCGCGGCGCGGATCGTCCTCCCCGTCTGGAGGACGTCGTCGACGAGGACGCAGGTCATCCCCTCCAGCGAGAAGTCGATCCGGGTCGCCTTGACAAGGGGCTGAGCGTGACGCGGCGGCTCGCCGCCCTGGACGTAGACGTCGTCGCGGTGGAACGTGATGTCCAGCGTCCCCAGCGCGAGGTCGCGCCCGGCGAAGCCCGCGAGCAACCGCCGGAGCCGCTGCGCGAGCGGGACACCCCGGGTGTGGATTCCGACGAGCGCCGTCCGCGTGAGGTCTCGGTTCCGCTCCCCGATCTCGTGCCCCATCCGCACGAGGGAGCGCTCGAGCGCGTGCGCGTCGAGGACGGTCTTCGGGGTTTCGGCTCTCGTCGCCATCCAACTCCTTCCCGGCCTCGCGGGACCGGGTTAAAGGGGCCGAGCGGAAGCTACGGACCGCGTCGGACGGCAGAGGGCGGCCTCGTCCGCCTGCGCCGGCCGGTGCGTCCGACGGGATCGGGAAGCCGCACGGGGTTCCTGCGCTGCCCCGGCAGCCGTGTGCCAGCGGCCGTGTCCGGGGTTGGAACCGGACACGGGCAGGCGGGAATCGGCCACGCCAACCGGGGCGAGGGCGAAGCCGACCAGCGCCGTCTCCCGAGAGGCGAAGACGTAACTGCCCTCCCGGGCGCGCGTGCCGCTACGCGCGCCGTTCGCCCACGACGAGAAGCCAGTCAAGCGTGGATTCGATGCTCGCCGGCAGCTCCCGCTCGGCACGCTCGACGGCCTCGGCCAACTCCTCGTCGTCGAGGAGGAGGAGCGTCGAGATGAAGCGCCCGCGGAGGCGCTCGAGCGCCACCTCCCGCGAGAGGACGACGTCCTGCACGATCCGCCGCTCGCCGACGACGCGGAACCCGGCGCGACCGAGCTCCTCTCGCAGCGAGGCGGGAGTCGGAAAGCGCGCGCGGTCGAGCTCGGCGACGCGCGGGGCGAGGCGCGCGACCCAGACCGTACGGAAGTGGTCGGGGTGGAAGGTCGCGATGACGACGCGCCCGCCGGGGCGCACGACACGGGAGAGCTCTGCGAGCGCGCGCGGGCGTTCGACCAGGTGGACGACCTGACGCAGGAGGGCCGCGTCGAACCACCCGTCCTTGAAGGGCAGCTCCTCCGCGCTCGCGCGCCGGAAGCCGCCCCCCGGAAGCCGTCGCGCGCGCGCCTGCGCGAGCATCTCCTCCGAAGGATCGACTCCCCACACACGGGCGCCGGTCTCCGCCAGCGCGTGCGCGACGCGGCCCGTGCCACAGCCGACGTCGAGAACACGCCGGCCGGCGAGCTCGCCCTCCTCGACGATCGCGTGGAAGAGCTGCCACCAGTTCGCGTCCGCCGGACGGAGGCGGTCGTACGAGGGCGCGAGCGCGCCGAAGTCCGGCGCCCGCCCTCCGCCGTCTCGCTGAGCCCGGGTTACCGGCCGCCGAGGAGCTCGTCCGGCTCGCTCATCGCCTCGATCGCGTCCTGCGCCGCCTCGAGCTCCTGTTCGGCGACGAGAACCTTCGTCGGGCTGTCGTCCAGGGCGGTCGGATGCTGATCAACGGCCGGCTCGAGCGCCGACGCGATCCCGGCCGCGTGAAGGATCGTCTGGATCTCCTCCGCCTCGACGAGATCCTGTGCCAGAGTCACCTGCACCATCGCCACGGGCCCGCACCTCCTCCTCCCGGGCTACGGCGCCACCTTTGAGGAGCCGCGGCGGGCCTCGCTCGGGAAACGGGACGTGGATGATATCGAAGTCCCTGGGAACCACGGTCTCGCCGAAGACGTCCCGCGCCTCGCGGACGATCTCCGGCCCGAAGTAGCGGTTCGAGAGGTGGGTGAGGGCGAGCATCCGGACGTTCGCGGTCCTCGCGATCTCGGCGGCCGCGCGCGCCGTGGAGTGGCCCGTCTCCCCCGCCCGTGCACGCTCGTCGTCGGCGAACGTGCCGTCGTGTACAAGCACGTCCGCCTCGTGCGCCGCCTCGAGGACGCCGCGAGCAGGCGCGGTGTCGCCGGTCACGACGAGCTTGCGGCCACGGCGCGGGGGCCCCAGCACCTGCTCGGGCCGGACGACGTCTCCGTCCGGGAGGGCGACGGGGTCGCCGCGCTGCAGCCGCCCGAAGAGGGGGCCCGGCTGCACGCCGAGGGCCGCGGCGCTCGCGACGTCGAAGCGCCCGGGCCGCTCGCGCTCGAGGAGCGTGTATCCATGTGCGGAGACGCCGTGATCCGTCGCGAAGACAACGACGCGGTAGTCGCCGCGCTCGACGACGTCGTCCGGACGCACCTCCACGAGCTCGTACGGGTAGGTGAGCTTTCCGAAGATCCGCTGCAGAGCGCCGAAGAGCTCGACGAGGCCGGGCGGGCCGTAAACCGTCAGGGGGAGTTCGCGCCCGCGCAGCGCGAACGTCTTCATCATCCCCGGCAGGCCGAGGTAGTGGTCGGCGTGGTAGTGGGTGAGGAAGACCTCCGGGAGCTCGACGAGCCCGATCCCCGACCGCAGGAGCTGCCGCTGCGTCCCCTCGCCGCAGTCGATGAGGAGGCGCTCGCCCCCGCGCCGGATCAGCGTCGCAGCAGGAGCGCGCCGGGCTGTCGGAACCGACCCTGATGTGCCGAGGAACACGAGGTCGAGGTCCACGGGGCCAGTGTAGGACGGCGGGTCGCGCGCAGCCGACCTCCATGCCCGCCCCGGCACGGCTTCGACCCCGCGTGAGGGGTTGAGCACCGCTACCGAGCGGCGGGAAGGACGAGCATCGCCCCCGGTTGAAGCAGCGAGCCCTCGAGCCCGTTCCGCTCCCGGATTCGCCAGACCGTCTCGCGCGGGTCGCCGTCGTAGCGTGAGAGTGCGATCTCCCACAACGTGTCCCCCGGCTGCACCTCGTAGCGCACCTCCGGCTCGGCACCGCGCGTCGGCCGTGCGACGACGAGCGCGCCCGTCGTGAAGACGACGAGCACGAGGAGGAGCAGAGGGCGTCGTACGAACATGTGTTCGGGAGCATACGGGGCCGGCCGGACGGCAGGGAGCCGCGCCTCCGCAGCCCTCAGGAGAGCGTGACGAGCTCGGGCCGGCGCTCCCGGACGACTGCGAGCGTCCGGGCAGGGGCGCGTCGGCGCTCGGTGGGGCTGCCGGGATTCACGATCCAGGCGCCCTCCGAGAGCGCGACCTCCGGTGCGTGCGTGTGCCCGTACGCGACGAGGTTGCACCCCGGAAACCACCCGAGCAGGCGCTCGTACCTGCCTGCGCGCGGGCCGGCGTCGTGGACGATTCCGATTGCGAGGCCCTCGTGCTCGATCACCGCGCGTTCGGGGAGCACGCCCCGGAGGCCGGGCTCGTCCACATTGCCGTGCACGGCTGCTACGGGCCCGTACCCCCGAAGCTCGTCGAGCACCGACGCGGCCGTGAAATCGCCCGTGTGCACGATCAGCTCTGCCGCCTCGAGGACGCGCACGCACTCGTGCGGAAGCCGCCGGGCTCCGCGAGGGAGGTGCGTGTCGCCGAGGATCGCGATCAGCCGGCGACGCCGTTCAGGAAGCGGCCGTTCTCGTATACGAGCTCCCCGTCTGCGTAGACCTCACTCCCCTGCCTGAGGTCGCAGACGAGGTCCCAGTGCAGCGCGGACTCGTTGCGGCCGCCCGTCTCGGGATACGACTTCCCGAGCGCGAGGTGGACGGTGCCGCCGATCTTCTCGTCGAACAGCGTGTTCGCGGTGAACTCGGTGAGCGCTTCGTTCAGGCCGAACGCGAACTCGCCGGCGCGGCGCGACCCCGCGTCCATCGCGAGCATCTCCTCGAGGAACGCCTGCCCACGCGTCGCACTCGCATCCACGACCTCGCCGTCCTGGAAGCGAAGCGCGAGCCCCTCGACGACACGGCCGCGAAACGCCGCCGGGTACGTGAAGCTGATCTCCCCGTCCACGCGGGTCTCAACGGGCCCGGTGAAGACTTCGCCGTCCGGGAAGTTCTCCTTCCCCCCGCTCGCGACCCACGTCCGGCCTCCGACCCCGATGCGCAGGTCGGTCCCGTCCGCCACGACGCGCAGCTCGTCCTTGCCGCCGAGCCACCCGGCGAGGCCGCCGATCCGGTCGGCAAGCGCGCGCCACTCGGCGACGGGATCCTCCCGGTCCAGGAGGCCCGCCCCGAAGACGAAGTCCTCGTACTGGGCCAGCGACATCCCGGCCTCCTGAGCGGCGGCGTTCGTGGGATAGACGGTCACGCACCAGCGCATCTCCCCCGCTGCCGTCCGTGCGAAGAGGCGGTCGCCGAGGCGCTTGCGGGCGCGGCCGGCGAGCGCCTGCCGTGCCGGGTCGACCTGCGTCATCGAGCGCGTGTTGTACTCGGCTTCGAACACGATCCGGACGTCGGCGCGCTCGACGTCCTGCTCGCGCGCCGGGCTCACCCACTGCAGCTGCTCCTCGCTGCCCTCGCGGAAGAGCGCCTCCTCGATTCCGTCCACTGCGACCCGGACGTGGGGATGGCCGCCGGCGCGCAGGACCCGTCCGTACGTCTCGCGGACGAGCGGCGCGGCCAGCGGCGTGGCGTCCACGACGACGAGGTCGCCCGCACGAACAGCCGTCGAGTAGGAGACGATGACGTCGGCGAGGCGCTCGACGCGCGGATCAGCCACTGTGTCCTGCGACCGCGACCGAGCTCTCCTCTTCGCGGAAGAAGCCCGCCTTCCAGATCAGCTCGCCGTCGGCGTACACCTCGCCGTCGGCGCGCAGGTCGCAGATCAGGTCCCAGTGCAGGGCCGAGGAGTTCCTGCCGCCCGTCTGGCGGAACCCGGACCCGAGAGCGAGGTGGATCGTGCCGCCGATCTTCTCGTCGAGCAGGATGTTGCGGGTGAAGCGATCGATCTCGTAGTTCAGGCCGAAGGCGATCTCGCCGGGGACGGCCGCCCCGCCGTCGAGCGCGATCAGCTCGCGCAGGTACCGCTCCCCGGTCGCCGCCTCCGCGCCGACCACCGCGCCGTCCGCGAAGCGCAGCCGCACGTCCTCGACCTGACGCCCGTGGAAGACCGCCGGGAACGTGAAGCGGATCTCCCCTTCCGTCTCGGTCTCGACTGGGCTGGTGAAGACCTCGCCGTCGGGCATGTTGTAGCGCCCGTCGGCTGCGACCCATGTCCGCCCGGCGACGCCGACGCGCAGGTCGGTGTCCGGCCCGAGGAAGCGGAGCTCCTCCACGGAGCCGAGCGCCGCAGCACGTCGGCGGAGCGCCGAGGACACCTCGCGCCAGTGGGCGGCCGGATCGGGCTCGTCCGCATGGCACGCCGAGTAGACGAAGTCCTCGTACTCGGCAAGCGACATGTCGGCGTCTTGCGCGTGCGCGTGCGTCGGGTAAAGCGTGCCGCACCAGCGCATCTCGCCCGCCGTGATCCGCTCCCAGCGGCGGTTGGCGAGCCGGCGAAGCGACTTGATGAGGGCGCCGTGCTTACGCTCGTCGGCGTGCGTGAACGAGCGCGTGTTCGTCTCCGACCAGATCGTCACGAGCGCGTCGAGGTGCTCGATCTCGTGCCACTGGACGGGCGAGATGTAGCTCAGCTGCTCGTCGCTCCCCTCCTCGACGAGGATCTCGGGCAGCCCTTCGAGCGCGAGGTTCGTGTACGGGTGGCCGCCGGCTGCGAGCGCGGCGCGGTAGAGGGCGACGGCGAGGGGCTCCGCGACCGCGCTCCCGTCGATCCTCAGCACGTGACCCTCCTCGAGCCCGAACGAGTAATCGACGATCAGGCCGGCGAGGCGCTCGACACGGGGGTCGGTCACGTCGCCCTTATAGCAGGACGCGTCCCGGTGACCCCCTCGCGCAGGCCGGCGAGAACGGCGTCGACGAGCCGGGCCGCCCCGTAGCGGACGGGGTCGTCGGCGGGCAAGCCGGTCTCCTCCTCGGCGGCCGCGATCGCCGCCCGGGCCTCCCCCCCGCCGAGCGCGCGCGTGTTCAGCGCGAGTGCGAGAACCCTGGCCGGCCTCGCCGGCAGCGAGACTCGTTCGTGCAGCTCGACGAGGTCCGCGAGCGGCAGGAGCGGGTGGCCGGGGGCGCCCTCGATCTCCGTGGTGCCCGCAAGATGGCAGAGCACGTACCCGTGCGGCGCCGTCCCGTGCATGAGGCCCAGCGTGACGCCGGAGAACTGGGGGTGGATCAGCGACCCCTGGCCCTCGACCCAGAGAACGCTTCCCCGGCGCGCGCCTTCGACGACGAGGCGCTCTCCCGCCCCGGCGAGGAAGTCGGCGACGACGGCGTCGACCGCGATTCCCCAGCCGGCGATCATGATCCCCGTCTGCCCGGTGGGAACGAACACGGAGGCGATGCCGCGTCGTTCCGCCTCCAGGTGCAGCTCGAGCGCCACGGTCTTTTTCCCCACCGCGCAGTCGGAGCCGACGGTGAGCACGACCTCGGCGCCGTGGTTGAGGTTCTCGCCGGTCGGAACGGAGAGGTCGGGGGGCGGGCGGCGAACGTCACGAAGCTCGACGCCGCGGGCGGCGGCGAGCGCGGCGAGCTCGGGGTCGTCGGCCAGGAACTCGTGCATCCCGGCCTCGATGTCCAGGCCGGCGTCGATAGCGGTCCGGATCAGGTCGCGCCAGGCCGGCCCGAGCCGCCCCCCCGCTACGGCGACGCCGACGAGCGCCGTCGTCGGCTCGTACTCGAGCGCCTCGGTGAGCGACGCGACGATCGGAACTCCCTCGTAGTTCTCGCCCGCGCGCTGCGAGTCGAGGATGGCGACGACGGGGTGCGGGCGGTAGCGGACGACGCCCCGCATCGTCTTCCCGTAGTGGGCGTCGTGCGAGTAGCCCTCAGCGAGGATCAGGTACCGCTTCATGCACTCCCAGACCGGGTGTCAGGGCGGGGACCTGGACCCCCTGGAGGAACTCGACTCCCGGCCACGGATCCTCCCCGAGGAGGAGGTTGCCGTCGAGGTCGACGTGGTCGCAGAGGCTTGCGATCTGAGCGCCCGCGGCGATCCCGAGCCCGGACTCGAGCATGCAGCCGAGCATGACGCCCAGCCCGAGCGACCTGGCCGCGGCCGCCATCCTCACGGCCTCTCGGATACCGCCGCTCTTCGCGAGCTTGATGTTGATCCCGTGCGCGCGCTCGCTGCAGGCGCGAACGTCGGCGAGCGTATGGCAGTCCTCGTCCACATAGACCGGGAGCGCCGCCTCGCGCCGGAGCGCGGGCCCGCCTGGATCGCCCGCAGGGAGGGGTTGCTCCACGTACTCGACGCCGAGGCCTGCAAGGGCTGCGACGTT
>JACVSB010000223.1 GCA_014534155.1 Thermoleophilia bacterium | reverse complement strand
TCGACCAGGTGGGCCCGCTCACGAAGACGGTCCGCGACTGCGCGCTCCTCTACGACGTGATCGCGGGCCGCGATCCGTGTGACGCGACGACGGTCGGCCTCCCTGAGCCTGTCCGCGTTCCCGAGAGCGAGGACCTGAAGGGCGTTCGCGTCGGCGTTCCCAGGGAGCTGAACGAGGCCGAGGGGATCGAGCCGGGCGTCGCGGACCGGGTTCAGGCGGCCATCGCGCTCGCGTCCGACCTCGGCGCCGAGGTCGGCGAGGCGAGGCTGCCCCGCTCGGTCGACTACGGCTTGCCCTGCTACTACCTGGTCGCACCCGCGGAAGCGAGCTCGAACCTCGCGCGCTACGACGGCGTGCGCTACGGCCACCGCTCCGACGCGGACGGCGAGCTGCACGCGCTGTACGAGCGGACCCGGTGGGAGGGGTTCGGTGCCGAGCCCAAGAGACGGATCCTGCTGGGGACGTACGCCCTCTCGGCCGGCTACTACGAGGCCTACTACGGCCAGGCGCAGAAGGTGAGGACCGTGATCAAGGAGGAGTTCGCCGCCGCGTTCGCCGACTTCGACGTTCTCGTCTCGCCGACCTCGCCGACCGTGGCGTTCGAGCTCGGCGCGAGGACGGCGGATCCCCTCGCGATGTACCTGGCCGACGTGCTCACGATCCCGCCGAACATGGCGGGGCTTCCCGGTCTCTCGATCCCGTGCGGACTGTCCGCCGGGCTGCCCGTCGGGCTGCAGCTCGTCGGGCCCCAGTTCTCCGAGAACACGCTCTTCCGCGTCGGACACGCCCTGGAGCGGGCGCTCGAGTTCGATCACGTGCCGGAGCGGCTGCGATGACGCTCTTCGAACGGCTCGTGGGCGGGCCGCGCGAGCACGGGATCGAGCGGGCTCTGCGGGAGCGCTTCCGCTTCCTCGAGGAGCGCCAGGGATTCGAGCTGGCCGAGTCGCGCGCGCTCTCCGACGGGGCTCTCGCCGCCTACCGGAACCGGCCGGCGCGCCGAGCCCTTGTCGTCTTCGCGCGCGAGGGGAGAGGCGCGTGGGCGGGATCCGGCGCCCTCGCAGACGACGGGACGTTGCGGCCGCTGAACCGCGAGGCGCTTCGGCGCGGAGAGTGGCGGGAGCTGCGCCGCGTCGACCTCGGGGCGCAGGTGCGCACACTCGACGAGGCGGTGGCCGGCCTCGCCCGCGTGCTCGGGGGTCCGGATGGCTGAGTGGGAGGCGGTCATCGGGCTCGAGATCCACGTCCAGCTGAAGACGCGGACGAAGATGTTCTGCTCGTGCGAGAACGTCTGGGGCGAGGACCCGAACACCCGCACGTGTCCAGTCTGTCTCGCCCATCCCGGTGCCCTCCCCGTTCCGAACGCGACGGCGATCGAGTGGACGCTGAAGCTCGGGCTCGCGCTCGGGTGCGAGGTTGCCGAACGAGCGCTCTTCCACCGCAAGCACTACTGGTATCCGGACCTGCCGAAGGGCTACCAGATCTCGCAGTACGACGTCCCTCTCTGCGCCGGCGGACGCTTCCTTCTGCCGGGGCCGGACGGAGACCGGGAGATCGGGATCGTCCGCGCGCACCTCGAGGAGGACGCGGCGAAGACGGTGCACGTCGGGGGCGCCGGCGGCCGCATCGCCGGAGCGGCGCACTCGCTCGTCGACTTCAACCGCGGAGGCACACCGCTCGTCGAGGTGGTGACGGAGCCGGACATCCGCTCTCCGGAGGAGGCACGGCGGTTCCTGCAGCTCCTGCGCCAGACGGTCGTCGAGCTCGGGATCTCGGACGCCGAGATGGAGAAGGGGACGCTCCGCTGCGACGCGAACGTGTCCGTGCGAGAGCTCGGGGAGGCGGGCTACCGGACGAAGACCGAGCTCAAGAACATGAACTCGTTCAAGTTCGTGGCGGACGGGATCGCAGCCGAGGTCGAGCGCCAGGTCGCGGCGTACGAGCGGGGGGAGGGGGTAGTGCAGCGGACGCTGCACTACGACCCCGGAGGCGGGCGCGTCTCGCCGCTTCGGTCGAAGGAGGAGGCCGACGACTACCGTTACTTCCCGGAGCCCGACCTCGTCCCGGTCGAGCCCGCTGCCGCCCTCGTCGAGCGCCTGCGCGGCGAGATCCCCGAGCCTCCGGGCCGGCGGATCCGCCGGCTCGAGCCAGACGTTGGGTTCAAGCTCGCCTCCGAGCTCGTCTCCTCCGGACGGGATCCGCTGCTCGCGCCCATCGCCGCCAACGGCGTCGAGGCACGGGCCGCGGCCAACTTCCTCATGAACGACTACGCCGGCGACGGAGACCGGCGGGCGGACCCGGCGCTGATCGCCGAGACGATCAAAAGGCGGCGCGACCTTCCCCCGGACG
Organism: Thermoleophilia bacterium; assembly: GCA_014534155.1. The sequence goes on along the minus strand of JACVSB010000223.1, from coordinate 693 downwards.
TCTACCGCGAAGCCGCGGCAGCGGCGAGCGTGGGCGACGAGGGCGCCGTCACGGCCCTTCTCTCGCAGACCGCGATCGCCGACGAGTCGGCTCTCGGGCCCGTCGTGGACGCGGTCCTCGCCGAGAACGAGGCGCAGGTCGCCGCGTATCGCAGCGGCAAGCAGGGGCTGCTCGGCTTCTTCGTCGGCCAGGTCATGCAGCGGACCGGGGGAAGGGCGGACCCGCGCCGCGTCAACGGCCTCGTGCGCGAGCGGCTCGACCGCGCCGGTTCCTAGGCGTCGCGCTCGTGGCCGGGTCGCTCGACGCGGCGGAGCGTCACTCCCTCCGCCACCCGTCGCCGGCTCGCGCGACAGCGTCGGCCCTGTCATCCTGACGCGGTGAGCTCCGACTTCGAGCTCGTCGTCATCGGATCCGGCCCGGCCGGGCAGAAGGCGGCGATCCAGGCCGCGAAGCTCCGCCGGCGCGTCGCCCTGGTCGAGCGCTGGCGCCACGTCGGCGGCGTCTCGGTCAACACGGGGACGATCCCGTCGAAGACGATCCGCGAGGCGATCCTCTACCTGACGGGGCTGAATCAGCGGGCGATCTACGGGCAGGGCTACCGGCTGAAGGACGAGATCTCGGTGGAGGACATTGCGACGCGGACGCGCCTCGTAGTCGAGCGCGAGCGGAGCGTCGTGCGCGACCAGCTGCTGC
>JACVSB010000141.1 GCA_014534155.1 Thermoleophilia bacterium | reverse complement strand
TACTCCACCCAGGACGGGATCATCGCCCCCGAGTTCGAGATCAACGAAAACGGCGACCCCACCGTGGGCCCCGTAACCGTGTACGAAGCCAAGCAAAGCTTCGGCACCAAAGAAGTCGTCACCCCAGAACCCGACCTCGTGGAAGCCGCAAAAGGCGGCGGCGCCTAACGGAAACGACGCGAGGGTGCGGCGAGCCGGCGACGCCCCCACGCACGGGCGGCGGCCGACTGAGGCGACTACCAGCCGCCCGTTTCGAGAAGCTCTTCCGGCGCGAGGGCGGCGGCCGAGAGGCCGCGCATGGGCTCGCCGAGCCCCCCCGACACGCGGGCGACGACGGCGGGGTCCGAGAAGTGCGTCGTCGCCTCGACGATCGCCCGCGCCCGCACGCCCGGGTCGGCGCTCTTGAAGATCCCGGAGCCCACGAAGACGCCGTCCGCGCCCAGCTGCATGCAGAGCGCCGCATCGGCAGGCGTCGCGATTCCGCCCGCGGTGAACGTGACGACCGGAAGACGTCCGTTCTCGGTGACCCAGCGGACGAGCTCGAGGGGCGCCGCAAGCGTCTTCGCCTCCGTGTAGAGCTCGTCCCCCGAGAGACACCCGAGGCGGCGGATCCCGCCGAAGACCGCCCGCATGTGCCGCACGGCGTTCACGATGTCGCCGGTTCCCGCCTCCCCCTTCGTCCGGATCATGGCCGCGCCTTCCGAGATCCGGCGCAGCGCCTCGCCGAGATCCCGGCAGCCGCATACGAAGGGCACGCGGAACTTCCACTTGTCGATGTGGTTCTGCTCGTCCGCCGGCGTCAGGACCTCGCTCTCGTCGATGTAGTCGACCTCCAGCGCCTCGAGAACCTGCGCCTCGACGAAGTGGCCGATCCGCGCCTTCGCCATGACGGGGATCGTCACGGCCTCCTGGATCTCGCTGATCTTCTCCGGGTCCGCCATACGCGCCACGCCTCCCTCGGCGCGGATGTCAGCGGGGACGCGCTCGAGAGCCATGACGGCCACGGCGCCTGCGTCCTCGGCGATCCGCGCCTGCTCGGCCGTCGTCACGTCCATGATCACCCCGCCCTTCAGCATCTCGGCAAGGCCGGACTTCACGCGCATCGTCCCGAGCTCGGCCACGGCAGAAGTGTATCCACGACGCAGCACGCGCGGCTCCTCTCCCCCGCTCCCCCGGCGGACGCCTCGGACTACTGGAGGACGTCGAGGGCCGCGTGCGGCTCCTTGAACGGGGGGATCACGTAGATCCCCGCTGCGCGCTCGCGCGCGGCCTCCGCGAGCTCACGGGCCAGCTCGAGGCCGACGCGAGCGGCGTCCGGCCCCGCGCCGGCAAGGCGCTCCTGAACGGCTGCGGGGATCACGATGCCGGGGACTTCGTTGTGGAGCCGGAAGGCCAGCTGGAAGCTGCGCACAGGCCAGACGCCGACGAGGAGCGGAATCGGCGAGGCACCACCGATCCGCTCGAGGAAGCGGTCGAGGTAGCCGATGTCGAAGAGCGCCTGGGTCATCGCGAACCTGGCGCCGGCCTCGACCTTGAAGCGGAAGCGCTCGAGCTCGCGATCGAGGTCGTCCGCGGACGGGTTGACAGCGACGCCGACGTAGAAGGAGGTCGGCGCGTCGATCGCCTTCCCGGAGTAGTCCTCGCCGCGGTTCAGGTGGGCGAGGAGCTGCGTGAGCCCGATGGAGTCGATCTCGTACACGCCGTTCGACCCGGGATAGTCGCCGACGTGCGGCGGATCGCCGGTCACCGCGAGGACGTTGCGGATGCCCTCGGCGTACGCCCCGAGAAGCTGCGACTGGAGTCCCATTACCGACGCGTCGCGCGGCGTCACGTGCGGGATGGTCTCGATCCCGACGCGCCGTTCGATCGCCGCTGCCGCGACCAGGGCCGAGAGCCGCGCCCGTGCCATCGGGTTGTCGTTCAGGTCGACGGCGGAGACGAGCCCCGACTCTTTCAGCGCCGCGGCGACCTCGAGCATGCTCCCGATGTTCGTTCCCTTGGGCGGGTCGAGCTCGACCGACACGACCCACTCACCCGCCTCGAGCTTGCGCTGGAGCTCCGTCGACCGGGGGGCTTCGTGGCTCACGGCCGCCTCGGCGAGCTCTCGCTCGACGACGACGAGCGGGTGCCGCGGCTCCCGCGCTTCCTCGACTGCCGCGCGGATCGCTGCGATCTGCGGAGGCGCCGTCCCGCAGCAGCCGCCGAGGATCCGCGCTCCCAGGCTGCTCGCCTGGGCGGCGAACTCGGCGAAGTAGTCCGGGGTCGCGTTCGGGTAGATGAGCCGACCGCCCGAGCGCGACGGGAGCCCCACGTTCGGCTGGGCGGAGAGGGGCGTCCCGTCGGAAGCCGGCGCCATCTCGGAGAGGGCGGCGAGCGCCGCCTGCGGCCCGAGGCCGCAGTTGGCTCCCACGGCGGCGACCCCCGCCTCGCGCAGGCGCGCGGCGGCCTCCGCAGCCGTGACGCCCCCCAGGGTCTCGGCGTCCTCGTCGAAGGTGAGCTGCGCGACGACGGGCAGCGACGAAACGGCTCGCACGGCGTCGATCGCGAGCAGGAGCTCGTCCAGCGCAAAGAACGTCTCGACCATGAAGAGGTCGACGCCCCGGCCCTCCAAGAGGCGCGCCTGCTCGAGCAGGACGTCGTACTCGTCGCCCGCGTCCCGTCCGCCCTCGGCGTCCCCCAGCGGGCCGATCGCGCCGCCCACGAAGACTTGCTGGCCGGTGATCTCCCGCGCTTCCCGCGCGAGCTTGACGCCGCGCTCGACGATCTCCTCGAGGCGATCGTCCAGGAGGAGCGCCGAAAGCTTCCGTCGGTTCGCCCCGAACGTGTTCGTCTCGATCAGCTCGGCGCCGGCCCGGATGAACGCGGCGTGCACGGCGATGACGGCCTCCGGAGCCGCGATGTTCGCCTCCTCCGGCGCTCGCAGACGCGGCACGCGCGCGGAGAGGAGCGCGCCGGTGCCGCCGTCGGCGACGATGACTGGACCCGAGCGGAGCCGCTCGGCGAACCGGCTCACGCCGCCAGTCTAGGCCGTGCCGGGTGCGTCGTTCGCTACGGAAACGAGCTGTCGCGGGCCGCGCGCGCGGTGAGGTCTTGCTCGAGGCGCGGCTCGGCCGGCGTGGACGGCCCGCGCTCGTCCACTTCGCCGCGCCCATCGGCGTCGGAAGACGGCGAGGGCGCCTGTCGCGCGGCTGCGAGTACGACGTCCTCGAGCTGCGCGACGAGCTCTCTCAGGCCGTCGACGGCCGCCTCGAAGCGCTCCTCGAGCGCGCGCGCTTCCAGGCGGAGCTGCTCGAGCGTCCGGTGCCCCTCGTCGCCGATCCGCTCGGCGGCCGCGTAGACAGCGTCGCGGATCGCGGCCGCGTCGGAGGCCGCCTGGCTCAGCAGCCGCTCGGCGTCAGCCTCCGCCTCCCGTCGGCGTTCGAAGACGAGCGCCTCGGCCTCCGCCTGCGCTCTCCGCCGCAGCTCGGCCGCCTCCCGCGCGGCGTCGCCGCTGATCCCGGCCGCCGCATCCTCGGCGGCCTTCAGAATTCCCGCAATCCGCTCGCCGAGGCGGCCGTAGTCGCGGTCGCCGGCGGCCTCGAGCGCACCCTCGTCCTGCATCGCGCGAAGGTAGAACATCGCGCCCCGCGCCGCAACCATCCCTGGGCGCTCGGCGCGAATCCGCGTCGGCTCGGCCGCTGGGCGACGCTAGAAGCGAACCCGTTCCAGGTGGGTCTCGCGCGCGAGGAGTCGCCAGCGGGTCACGTACGCCGTGCGTCCCGCCAGCGCGGTCGTCCAGAAGGCCTCCGCTCTCCTGCGCGTGCGGGCAATCGTGGCGACGCGTGGCGCGCCGAGCACCCGCACGCGAAGGTACGAGGTTCGCTGGCGCTGGTCCACCCACGCGACCCGCTCGCCGCTCAGGGCCGGTGCGAGCAGGTTTCCGATCCTCGTCCTTGCCGCGAACACCCTCGCCCCCGTGAGCGCGTCGAAGAGGACGACGCGAGAGAAGCGGGAGCCGGTGACCGTCCAGGCGATCCGCGTCCCGCTCGCAGCCGGACGGCCGACGTCGCGCTCGGCCCCGACGCGAGCGAGGCGGTCCACGGCACCCGAGACGAGGTCGCGGAGGCGAAGCTCCGTGACGCCGTCCCGCAGGTCGACCCGGTAGACGACCCGCGGCCAGGAGAGCGCCGGCTGCCTGCCGCCGGGGATGCGGACGAGCTCGGCGCCGTCGCTCCAGCGCACGACCCGGACCGCCACCTCGTCGGCGTACGCAAGGAGCTGCCCGTCGAGCGACGGAGACCGGCCGGAGAACGATGCCTGCTCGAGCCCGCCAGAACGGACGACGACCCGCGCGACGCCGTCCTCCCACTGGGTATAGGCAAGGGCGCCGCGCGAGAACGAGGGATCGAGCTGGCTTCCGGCGCCGAGCTCGATCGGCTCGCCCGCCGCGGCCGGAGCGAGGGCGAGCGCCACCGCGGCGCCGGCGAGCGCCACGGCGTTCCCGCGCACCACGCGGGCGCGCATGGGAGCGAGGCGATCGACGGCGGCGGTCGGGCACGGCGAGCGGCTCGCGGGCACGATGATCATCGCGGCCCGGCCCGCTCCGTACAGCGCAAAGCACGCAGCGCCGGCCCCCGGCCGTCCGAGCGCGAGGGCGGCCGCCCCCGCAACCCAGAACGTCGAGACAGGCTGGTACGTGAGGAAGCCGAGGCCCAACGCCCCGCCGTAGAGCGTCGTCCAGGCGGGAAGGGGCAGCGTCGCGTGCCAACGCTCGGGGACCTGGCGGCGCGGCTCCGGAAACCGGATCCGAGAGACGCCGAGCTCGCGAAGCGCCGCGAGCGCGGCGAGAAGCGCCGCGGCGAGGCACGCCTCGGTGCGAGCGAGGAGCGATCCGACGAGCCCGAGCGCGGCCCCGCTCGCGGCCGCCGCGGCAAGCGCGGCGAGGGCGAAGGCGGCGAGCGCGCTGCGGTACCTCTTCCGGCCCCCGCACACGGCGGGGGAGATCGTCTCGATCATGGACAGCCCTCAGGGTGACCAGGCGCCCGAGACGCCGGCGATGAGCCCCGTCGAGGCGACGACGACCTCGATCAGCACGGAAGCCCCGTGTCGTAGTACATGACGCAGAAGACGCGCCTGCCCCGGTAGCAGTAGCCGGTGAGCGCGCGGTCGCCGTTCACCCGCCGCGTGCTCGTCGAGCAG
>JACVSB010000002.1 GCA_014534155.1 Thermoleophilia bacterium | reverse complement strand
GGCGTGGACCGCCTACGACTGGGATGAGCAGCGGCTCTTCAACTACCTCGGCGATACGCAGAACACGTTCCCGATCTGGAACGCGACCCCGCTCGTCGCGCTCGACGTCTATGAGCACGCCTACTTCCTGGACTATCAGACGGACCGCGCCTCGTACATCGACGCCTTCTTCGACAACCTCGACTGGGGCGTCGTGAACGACTGGGTCTCGAAGTACCAGATCCAGGCGTAATCCCGACGTGATCGCAGCGGGCCTCGTCGCGCTCGGGTACGTCCTCGGGTCGCTGCCCTGGGGTCTCTGGCTCCCGCGCCTCGTCGCCGGCGTTGACGTTCGCACGCTGGGGAGCGGCAACATCGGCGCGACCAACGTCTGGCGAGCTCTCGGCTTCAAGCTCGGGCTCTCTGTCGCGCTCCTCGACATAGCGAAGGGCGCGGCAGCGGCGCTCGTCGCGCGCTGGCTGGCGGGCGACCTCGTCGCCGTCCTCGCCGGCCTGGCCGCTCTCGCGGGCCACTGGCGGCCCCTCTTCCTCACGTTCGCGCGCGGTGGAAAGGTCGTGGCCACGACGGGGGGCGTCGGACTCGCCCTCGCCTTCTTCGCGACGCTCTCCGCGTCGGGGGTCTGGATCGCCGTGTTCCTCGCTACGCGCTACGCCTCGGTGGCGTCGATCGGCGCTGCAGCGACCCTCCCCCTCTTCGCGCTCCTCTTCGGCGCCTCGGTTCCGATTCTCGTCTTCACGGTCGCCGCCGCGCTCGCGGTCGCCGTCCTTCACCGTACGAACGTGCGCCGGCTTCGTGCCGGCACGGAGAACCGCTTCCGGCTGCGGCGACGGGCGGTCGCGGGCGCCTAGGGCGAGAGGGCGAGCCAGGCGCGCAGCTCGGTGTGGCGGGCGGAACCGTCGCCCGCGAGCTCGCGCCGCAGGTCCCCGACCGTGCCGAACCGCTCCGCGAGGACCTCGTGGTTGTGGATCGTCTCGAAGTTGACCTGGCGCGCGAGCACGAAGTCGTCGTCCGCGAGCTCGGCGTACTCCTCGAGCACGCCTCTCATCATCAGGCGGACGGAGTCCTCGACGAAGCGCGGCGTCAGGTGCGCGTGCTCCACGACGAAGAGCTCGTCGGGGCGCTTGAGCAGCTCGTAGATCGGCGAGCTCATCGCCCGCTCCACGAGCTCGACGAGGTCTTCAGCATCGAGGCGGAGGCGCGTGCCGACGTAGAGGACGCCGCGCCCTCGCTGGTTGTGTGTGGCGAGCGGGACGATGTCGAGAATCCGCTCGACCTCCTCCGGGCCGAACCCGGCGTCGTCGAGGCGCTCGCCGGCGCGTTCGCGGACGAGGTTCTGCGCGCAGGGGCAGGCGTTGATCCCGGTCGCCTCGACGCCGACGAGCCGTCGTGAGGCCGTCGGCGTCGCGGCCGCCACGCCGACGAGGGTGACGAGCACCTGCGTCTAGAGCCCCGAGACCGGGGTCAGGCGCTCGACCGGATACCGCGCCCGGATTGTCACTTCCGCCCGGCACGCGCCCTGGCGCTTCACGATCTGGCCGGCGATGTGCTCCGCGAGCTGCTCCACGAGGAGCTTCTCGGGGATCACGAGCTCGTCGATCGCCTCACCGAAGAGCTCGGGGAAGCGCGACATGTGCACGCCCTTCTGTTCGGGATCGAGGTCAACGAAGCAGTCGATCGTGGCCGAGACGAGCGCGTCCTGGCCCCGGTGCTGCATCCGGACGGCCTTCTCGACCCCCGTGACCCCGACTCGCGAGAGGGAGAGCGGCACATCCGGCCGCGAGGCCTGCAGGTCCGACACCGCGGCTACTCTGCCCTCCACGTTGGCAACCGTAGCAGCGCCCCGGTGAGCGACGATCGCCGCTTTCCGCGCCTCGTCGCGCTCGCGTGCCACGACCTGCGGACGCCGCTTGCGACCGTGCACGGCTTCGCGCGAACGCTCGCCCGTCTCGACCTCGACGATCCCGCCCCGCGCTTCGTCGACATGATCGAGCAGGCCTCTGGGCAGATCGCAGAGCTCGTCGACGAGCTCGCGCTCGTCTCTCGGATCGAATCGGGGCGATTCGAGCCCAAGCTCGAGACGGTCGACTCGCTCGCTCTCGTCCACGAGGCCGCGGGCGAGCTCGCCCCCGGGACGACGGACGTGCGGGGCAAGGGAGCCCTCGTCGGGGTCGAGATCGACTCGACGCGCCGCTCGCTGCGCCAGCTCGCGCGCGCCGCCCGCCGACACGGCGGGCTCGAAAGCGTGACCGTCGACGTCGAGGGGCGCGAGCTCGCCGTCTCTCCCCTTGCGGGGACGGCCTCCGCGGTGGTCACCGGGGAAGAACTCCGTGAGCTGGGCGCGGCGGCTGCCGTCGCGCTGATCCGCGCGCTGGGGGGCACCGTCGAGAGCGACGGCCGGCGGCTCCTCGTCCGCCTGCCCGAGCCCTAGCTGCGCGGCGCCGTCCGGATCACGTCGAGGACGCGCTCCTCGCGGCCGTCGCGGACGTACTCCCAGAGCCGCCGGGTGCTCGTCATTCCGTCGCGCCGCTCCAGGAGGTCGAAGAGCTCGTCATCCGTAAGCCCGGCCGCGCGACCGGCCGCGACGACGCGTGCGACCGCGACGTAGGGACGCCCGTTCGCATCGAACTGCCACGCGGGGTAGAGGTAATCCCGCCCGTCTTGCGAGCGGACGGCGAGGAGCTCACCGCTTCGCCGGCGCACGTCCAGCTCGCGCGGCTCGATTCCGAGCTTGATCGCAAGCCAAGAGCCGGGGTAGGCGCCGGCGCGCGACGAGCGGCTGCGCGTCCCGTCCGTCATCCTCGGCGCACGATAGTGACGGAGCGAGGCGACGGAGGGCGCGGGCCGGCCGGCCGGCGAGAAGGGGAGCGAGACGATGCTCCCGCGTCGAAGAACGGCCGTTTCGGCGGGGTCAGACGTCTGACCCCGGACATGGCGCCCCGGGTATCGCGCCGCCCTCGTCGGGCACGACCGGGGAGCGGCTCCCCCGTGACCGGGTTCTCGATGATGTCGCCGGTGCCGCTCCTTCTCGTCGCCGGGGAAGGGCGCCGCCCGCGCCGGAGGCGGCTAGCGGAGAAGGCGCGAGAGGCGGCGGTCCTTGAGGACGCGCCCGCCCGTCTGGCACGACGGGCAGTAGAAGATCGTGTGCTCCTCGAAGTCGACCCGCGCGATCGGCGTCCCGCACGCCGGGCAGGGCTCGCCGAGGCGGTCGTGGATCCCGTAGGCCTTCCTGTCGTTCACGCCGGCCAGGCGGAGCGCAAGGCCCTCGGAGAGCGTGTCCTCGATCGCCCGCGCGAGGCGCTCCACCTTCTCGTCCGTCAGGTCCGTCGACGTGGCGTAGGGGGAGAGGCGAGCCCGGTGGAGGATCTCGTTCGACCAGGCGCGCCCGATCCCGGCGAGCGAGCGCTGGTCGCGAAGGAGCGGATGCAGTCGCCTCGGCTCGGCCGAGAGGATCCGTCGCAGCCCGTCCATCCCGAGACCGAGCGCGTCGGGCCCGAGATGGGCGAGTTCCTTCTCGATCGCGTTCGCCCGGTAGAGCCCCACTCGCGCGCGCTTCTTCGCGCCTGCCTCGGTCAGCACGAGCGCCGCTCCATCCTCGAACTCGAGCTGGAACGCCGGCGTCTTCGGGCGCTTTCCGCCCTCGTCCACGTACGCAAGACGTCCCGCGGACATGAGGTGGACGTGCAGCACGAGGTCGTCGTCCTCGCTCGGGAAGAGGATGTGCTTTCCGCGCCGCCGGGCGCCCGTGAGCCGTTTGCCCTCGAGCGCCGAGAGCGGCGGGTCGAACGTCTTCAGCGTCGCCACGTGAGCGGGCCCTGCCCGGCGGACGGGCGCCGCGCGCACTCGCCGGTCGAGCGACCGGACGAGAGCCTCCACCTCCGGGAGCTCAGGCATCGCCCCGTGGCCGGCGGAGCGGCGCGCCGCCGAGGGAACGAGATGCGCGAGCACTACGCTGCAGCGTCATGGAGCCGCCACTCAGCGTAGTGGTGGAACGCGGCGGTGCGGTCGAGGCGCGCCACCGTGTGCACGCGGTCGCCGTCCGGGACGGGCAGGTGGTCGAGTCCCGTGGCGACCCCGACCTCGTCACGCACATGCGCTCGGCCGCGAAGCCCCTCCAGGCCCTGCCGCTCGCCCTCGAGGAGCGCGACCTCCCCGACGAGGAGCTCGCGATCGCCTCCGCCTCTCATGTCGCCACCCCAGAGCAGCTGGCGGCGGTTCGCGCGCTCCTCGGTCGGTCCCGCTCGACCGAGGCAGACCTCGAGTGCGGCGAGAAGCAGGGGAGCAAGCTGGCCCACAACTGCTCCGGCAAGCACGCGGGGATGCTCCTACGCGCGAAGCGGCACGCGTGGCCGCTCCCGGGGTACCGTCTTCCCGGGCATCCCGTGCAGCGGGAGATCCTCGAGCTCGTCGCGGCCGCATCCGGGATCCCGGGCGCCGAGCTCGGCCTGGCCACGGACGGGTGCGGGGTCGTCACGTTCGCCGTTCCGATCCGGGCGCTCGCGCTCGCGTTCGCGCGCATGGCGTCCGGCGAGCTTCCGGGCGCCGGGCGCGTCCTCGCCGCCATGCGCGCCCGCCCCGACCTCATCGGCGGGCCGGGCAAGTCCGACACGTCGCTCATGGCGGCGTTGCCCGGTGCGGTGGCGAAGCGGGGGGCGGAGGGCGTTCTCTGCCTCGCGCTCCCGGACGGGACGGGATTCGCCTTCAAAGTCGAGGACGGCGGCGACCGTGCGGCTCTCTCGGCTGCGGCGGCAGTCCTCGGGGTCGACGAGATCCGGGAGCAGCCTCTCAGGAACAGCCGGGGAGAGACGGTCGGACGGATTTCCCCCTCGTGAAAAATCAGGCTCGCGTTTTCCCCATGCGGATGTAATATCCGCCTCCGCGCAAGTCCTGTGAGCCGGGGGAGGACTCGCCGGCTCTTTCCGTTTCCCGAACGTTGTTGCAACGGTAACGAGGAAGGCGAGGGCGAATGCTCACAGTCGACATCACGCTCCCGGACATCGAGGAGTTGCAGAAGCTCGTCGTCGAGGGGCAGGAGAAGGGGTTCCTGACCTACGACGAGATCGTGTCGGGGCTCGAGGAGGTCGACCTCACGAAGGAGCAGATCGAGGACTTCTACACCTACCTGATCGACCACGGCGTGGAGCTCCACGAGGGGATCGAGCACAAGCGGCCCCCTCACGAGGAGCCGGCCCTCGCCGAGGACGAAAAGAGCGCGCCCAAGCTCGACCTCACGGTCGAGCCCTCGCTCGACTCGCTGCGGCTCTATCTCCGCGAGATCGGGAAGGTCCCGCTCCTGACCGCAGACCAGGAGGTCTACCTCGCCAAGCGGATCGAGCGCGGGGACATGACGGCGAAGACCCAGATGATCGAGGCAAACCTGCGGCTCGTCGTCTCGATCGCCAAGGCGTACCTTGGGCGCGGGCTCTCGTTTCTCGACCTCATCCAGGAAGGGTCACTCGGCCTGATCCGCGCCGTCGAGAAGTTCGACTACCGCAAGGGCTACAAGTTCTCGACCTACGCGACGTGGTGGATTCGCCAGGCGGTCACGCGCGCGATCGCCGACAAGGCGCGCACGATCCGGATCCCGGTGCACATGGTCGAGAAGCTGAACAAGGTCGTCCACATCGAGCGCCAGCTCGTGCAGCACCTCGGCCGCGAGCCGCGCCCGGACGAGATCGCGCGCGAGCTCGAGATCGCCACGGAGGAGGTCCGCGAGATCCTCCGTATGGCCCAGATCCCCGTCTCCCTGGAGAAGCCGATCGGCGAGGAGGAGGAATCGGAGCTCGGCGACTTCGTCCAGGACGCGCAGGCTGAGTCGCCCTTCGACTCGGCCTCCGTCCATCTGCGGCGCGAGGACATCGACCGGACGCTCGACTCGCTGCCGGACCGGGAGCGGCGAGTGATCGAGATGCGCTTCGGGCTCAAGGGCGACCAGCCTCGGACGCTCGAGGAGGTCGGGCGAGCGTTTGGGGTCACGCGGGAACGCATCCGCCAGATCGAGAACCACACGCTGAAGAAGCTCGAGTCGCTCCCCGAAGCGCAGGCCCTCAAGAACTGCATGTAGGCGCGCCGGGCGCCTCCTCGACGCCGCGACCGCTACGGCGCGCGCTCGCCCTGCCCGACCTCCTCGGCGCGCTCGTAGGCGACGAAGAGGCGGCAGTGAGGGCACTTGAAGCCCTGGTAACGCGGTGCCCCGCCGCTCAGCGGCTGGGCCTCGAAGGCCTTGCCGCAGTGGGGGCAGACGATGCCGTACGAGGCGTCGGCGTCGGGAAGGTCGGCCACGGGGCGAGGATACCGAGACGCCCCACGGCTACCGCGAGGGGGTCCGCCCTCGTCGGGGATACCGTTTCGCCGTGGCTCCGGAGAGGCGGATCGCGCTCGTGTCCGTCGCTGCGGCGCTCGTCCTCATCGCGATCAAGCTCGCGACCGGCCTGGCCACCGGGAGCCTGGGTCTCCTCTCCGAGGCCGTCCATTCGGGGACCGATCTCGCGGCTGCCCTCCTCACCTTCTTCGCCCTCGGCGTCGCCGGCCGCCCGGCCGACCGGGGCCACCCCTACGGGCACGGGAAGGCGCAGCACCTCGCCGCTCTCGCAGAGGCGAGCGTTCTCGGCGTCGTCTCGCTTGTCCTCGCCGTCGCGGCGGCCCGTCGTCTTGCCGGCGCCACCGCATACGAGATCGACCCCGCGTGGTGGGCGTTCGCGGCCATCGCGCTCGTCCTCGTCATCGACGCGAGCCGCGCTTCGATCTCCTGGCGGGCCGCGCGCCGGTACGAGAACGCCGCGCTCGCGGCCAACGCGGTCCACTTCGCGAGCGACCTGGGCGGCTCCACGGCGGTCCTCATCGGGCTCCTCGCGGCGCGGGCGGGCTACAGCACGGCCGACGCGGCGGCAGCGCTCTTCGTCGCCGGGCTCGTCCTCGTCGCGGCCGCGCGCCTCATCCGCCAGAACGTCGACGTCCTCATGGACCGGAGTCCGGCAGGTGCCTACGAGAGCGTTCGCCGCGCGATCGAGGATGTACAGCCGGGGGTCGAGCTTCGCCGCCTCCGGATACGGCGCGCGGCCGGGCGGCACTTCGCAGACGTCGTGATCGGCGTCCCACCCGCGGCGGCGCTAGGCGAGGCGCACGCGGCTGCGGATGCCGTCGAGCAGGCCGTCGAGGGGGCCGTTCCGGGGACGGACGTCGTCGTGCACGTCGAGCCACGCGCCGACGTTGCGGAGCTGCGCGAGCGTGCCTACGCCGCCGCACTGCGCGTCCCCGGCGTCCGTGAGGTCCACAACGTCGCGGTGCTCAAGGCCGACGAGCGCACGCAGGTCTCGCTCCACCTGAAGCTCCCCGGGTCGCTCCTCCTTGCCGAAGCGCACGCCGTCGCAAGCGACGTCGAGGCCGCGATCCGGACCGAGTTGCCCGGCGTCGAGGTGCAGACGCACCTCGAGCCGCTGGGCGAGGAGCGCGCCGGCCGCGCCGTCAGCGACGCCTCCGACGAAGAGTACGAGGCGGTGCGCGACGCCGTGCTCGAGCTCCTCGGCCGTCCGCCGCGCGATGTCCGGCTCTACCGGACGGATGCGGGGCTGCTCGCCTTTCTCACGCTCGCGCTGGAGCCGAACCGGGCGCTCGCGGACGCGCACGCGCGCGCGAGCGAGATCGAGGAGCGGATCCGCCGCGACCACCCGGGGATCGCCGACGTGATCGTCCACACCGAACCGTAGCGCTCTAGAGTTGGCCCGATGTTCGGGCGCCGGCGCACGCGCGGGACAAGATGGGACCAGGACAACCGCCTCGTCTTCAACCCGGCGCCGCTCCTCGTCATCGCCGCCGTAACGGCGGCGATCGTCGGGCTCGCGCTCCTCCTGACGCTCCTCTAACGCGCGCCCAAGCCTACCGGGCGAGGCGGAACTGGCTCGGCGCCCCGAGCGCCACCACCTTCTCGCTCCGCGCGTCCTCGTAGCCCTCGCCCAGCGCGGCCTGCAGCTTCTCGCGAAGCTCGCCGCTCTCGGCCAGGTCCTCCACGATGTCCGCGCCGCCGACGAGCTCGCCCCGGACGAAGACCTGCGGGATCGTGGGCCAGTTCGAGAGCGCCGAGAGCTCCTGGCGAATCGCCGGGTCGGGCAGGACGTCCACTGCCGTGACCGGAGCCCCACTCGCTCGCAGCGCCGCGAGCGCGCGCGCCGAATTGCCGCAGAAGGCGCGCTCGGGTGTCCCCTTCATGAAGAGGACGACGTCCTCTCCCTCGATCGTCTCGCGGATCTGCTCGCTCAGCTCGCTCATCGCTCTCCCCGTGTCCGGATTCGCAGCTCGTGGATCGTGCCGTCCGCGAGCGGCTCGGCGAGGGCATCGTAGACGAGCCGGTGCTGGTCGACGAGCGGAAGGCCGACGAAGCGCGAGCTCGCAACGCTGACCTGGAAGTGGTCGCCGCCTCCCGTTCGATCGACGACGGCGATGTCGGTCGCCTCAGGGAACGCGCGCCGGAGCATTTCCTCCAGATCGGCCGTCACGGCGCGACGGTAGCAGCGGGACGGCGCCGCGTCTCGCGGGAACAGGGCCCCTGTGCAGCCGGCCCCGGCTAGCTCTCGATGTCCGGATCGACCTCGTCCGCGCGCCGGGCGGTCGCATCCGCGGCCGCGCGCTCCTGCCGTGCGCGCTCCGCCTGCTCCTCGGCCAGCGCGGCTCGCTCCTCCGCACGCCGCGCGCGGACGCCCGCCTCTTGGCGGAGTTCCGTCGCCTCGCTTCGCTTCGACTCGAGCTGTCGTTCTCGCCCGCGCCGGCCGGCAAGGACGAGGAGAGCGAGGAGGACGACGGCGCCGATCACGATCAGCGCGATCACCCACCAGGCCATGACCGTTACCTTCCGTATTCGCGGCCGGCGGAAACCGGCCGTCTCGAGGCTACGGTTCACCCGTGCCCGAGCTCGCAGACCGCCCGTTGACTCCCACGACAACCGGGAGCGATGTGACCGGGAGCCATGTGCCTCGCTGGTATGCCGCCGCGGGCCCCCTCTACCTGGCGGCTCTCCTTGCAGCCGACGCGCAGGTCGGCCTCGGCGGCCAGCGCGTCCTCGGCGCGCTCACGTGGGCGCTCCTCGTCGCGGCCTGCGGTCCCCTCTCGGGCGCGCGGCGAGCGCAGGTCGCGGTCGTCGTCGTCGCCGCGACGACCGCGGAGGTCGCCGGCTCGATCGTCTGGGGCGTCTACTCCTACCGGCTCGGAAACCTGCCCGCGTTCGTCCCGCCGGGCCACGGTGTCGTCTTCCTCAGCGGCGTGGCCCTGAGCGCGGCGCTCGTCCGTCATGAGCGAGCGCTCGTGAGCGCGGGCGCGGTCCTCGCCGTGGGGTGGGGCGCCGCCGGCCTCCTGGTCTTGCCCGCCCGGGACGTCGCGGGCGCGCTGGGCGTACCGCTCCTGCTCGTCTTCCTCGTGCGTTCGCGCGCGGCTTCCGCGTACGCCGGCGTCTTCCTCGTCGTCGCCGCGCTCGAGCTCTTCGGGACCCACGTCGGCACGTGGCGCTGGGCCGCCGAGGTGCCGGGTCTCTCGATCCCGGACGGCAACCCGCCGAGCGGCGTCGCAAGCGGCTACGTCTGCTTCGACGTCCTCGCGCTCTTCGTCGTGCGCCGATGGGGCTCTGTCGCCGCGAGGAGGTACTCCTCGGCCCGCTCCATGTGGCGCGACCACGAGAAGCGCTCACGCGCCTCGAGCAGGCGGGCGCTCGCAGCCGCGAGCCCGCCCGGCGCGTCGGCGAGCTCGCGCGCCCGTCGCAGGAGATCCGCTGCGCTCCCGGCCTGGAAGAGCGTCGCCTCCGGCGTCTCGGGAAGCCCTCCACGGTCGCTCACGAGGGCGGGAATGCCCCGGATCGCCGCTTCCACGGCGACGAACGTGGCCGGCTCCTCCCACTCGCTGGGGACGACGAGCAGATCGAGCTCGTCGAAGAACGCCTCCTTCGCCTCGCCGCTCACGTAGCCCAGCGCGCGGATGCGGTCGTCGCTCGCTGCGGCTTGCTCCACCGCGCCCGCGAGCTCCCCCCGTCCCGCAAGAGTCAAGCGCCAGCCCCGCGGGGCATCGCGAAACGCCGTGAGCAGCGTCTGCACGCCCTTGTGCTGTGCGAGCCCGCCGAGATAGCCGAGGCGGAACAGCGGGCCGGTCCCCTCGCGCACGCGTGCTCGGCCGGGACGCGCGCCGAGCCGCAGCGTCACGGCCCGGTCGGACGAGACGACGCCCGCGGAAACGTGACGCTCGCGGATGTAGTCCGAGACGGCGAGCAGCCAGTCGAGGCGGCGCGCGGCAGCCCTGGCGCGGACCGCCCGCTGCACGAGACACGGTGCGCAGCGGCCGCCGCAGAACCTTCCGTCCTTGGTCATGGTCACCCGCGCGCAGAGGAGGTTCAGGTCGTGGGCGGTGTGGACGTGCGGGAGCCCGAGGCGGGCGACGGCGGTGAAGGGCGCGGCGGAGAGCCCCTGCGGCTCGTGCGTCCAGACGACGTCCGGCTGGATGCGAGCGAGGTGATGGACTAGGGCTCGGTGGACGTTCGGGAGCCACTGGTCGCGCAGGTGCCAGACGAGCTTGCGAGGCAACGCTTCGTCCCTGCGCGGATGCACGAGCCGCGGGAGGCGGACGGTCTCGGTGGCCGTGAGCGCGCCGGCAGGCGAGCCGCTGAGGACGTACACATCGTGGCGGCCGGTGAGCCAGTCCACGGCCTGGCTGATGTACTGCTCCGCGCCGCCGGCGCTCTCCGACGGCAAGAGGCTCGAGACGAGGGCGACGCGCATACGAGCGACGGGCCGCGTGGCCGGCCGTCAGGCGCCGCCCGTCGCCGACGGAGGTTTGGCTCGGCTGCGGCGGAAGCGGACGACCTTGTGCAGGGCATGCCGAGCCGCCGTCGCCGCAAGGGTCGGCACGGCTCGGCGATCATGGGAAAGGGCCGCTACCAGCGCTTTCCACCTCCGGTCGCGGGCGAGGCCCAGGACGTCGAGAAGGGACGCGTAGTCGCGGAGCCAGCGCTCGCGTCTCGTGAGCAGGGCCTGGAGCTCCGGATGTGCCCGAACGTCGGCGCGTGCGCGCAGCGCCGCGACCGAATCGATGCTGCCCTCGATGTGCCGCCGGGCGTCACTCGTGACCGAGGTCGAGCCACGCGTGTAGACGTAGTAGGCCTCGGGGAGCTGCATCCATCGCGCGCCCGCGAGAAGGAGCTCGATAAAGAAATAGAGATCCTCGCCGATAGAAAGCTTTGAATTGAAGCGGATCCCGTGCCCCTCCGTGAGAAACGACGCTCGCACGACCGGTTTCAGGAGGGCGAGCTGGTACGAGGCCATGTCGATCGCACGCAGCCTGACGGGGGCGGAGATGTCGAGTCCGCGCCACGGGAGCAGGCGCTTGCTCCGCGACTGACCGGAGAGGATGAGGACGTCGTCGCTCACGACATCGACATGAGCGAGATGCCGCGAAATCGTC
Source organism: Thermoleophilia bacterium (assembly GCA_014534155.1). The sequence continues at coordinate 20,434 of JACVSB010000002.1, read as the reverse complement.
GCAACGCGGTCAGGAAGCCACCAGTCGTCGGCGTCGAGAAAGGCAATCCATTCGCCTCTCGCGGCATCGATGCCTCTATTCCTGCTCGTTGCGGGTCCCATTTGCGTCTCGTTTGTAACAAGGTGCACGCGGGAGCTCGTTTCTCGAAACTCAGAGACGATTGCGGATGTCTTATCAGCAGAGTGATCATCGATCACGATGACTTCGAAAACATCATCTCCTTGAGCCAATACGGATTCCAAAGCTCGGCCGATAAACCGCTCCGCATTATGTGCGGGTATAATTACGCTGACGATGCAAACGAGTGTATAGCAAGCGCTCGTGAAACGTCTGGATGACGCCGGCCGCAGGCCGAAAGGAAGCGTGCACGAGTGGCGAACATGAGGGTCCAGGCGAGAGAGCCGGCACGGAGAGCACCCGAGCGGCAGCATGACGCCGCCCGCGGTCTCGCCCTCGCCGGGGCGAAGCCCGTCGACGCCTGGTGGACCGTGCTGGCCGTGGATCCCCTCGCACTACGCCTTCTCCCGGCCCTCTCGCGCCGCTCGTTCGTCACCCCGCTCCGCCTGACGCTGGCCGGGGCCTTCCTGTCTGCCGTCTCGGTGGCGGCGTTCGGCGGGGGCCACTTGCTCTGGGGCGCCGTTCTCTTCGAGGCGGCGTTCTTCTTCGACTGCCTGGACGGGAAGCTTGCCCGCGTCCGGAGAACGACGTCCGAGCTTGGAGCCTTCCTCGACCTGCTGCTCGACGTCGTCTTCCGCGCCGCCGCGTTCCTCGCCCTCGCGCTGCACGCGTTCCCCGGGTCGCGCCTCGTTCCGGTCGCGCTCGCGTCAGTGGTCTTCCTCGAGTCCTGGCTTCGGATCTATCCCACGCGGACCGGCGGCGGCCGCCGGCCTCTCACGGGTGCCGTCGGGCGCCTGAAGGCGAGGATGGCCCGGCGCAGGCTCGTGCTTCTCCCTTCGACCGTCGATCTGGAGACGCTCTGCCTCTTCCTCGCCCCTCTCACGGGCCGGCTCGACCTCGTCCGGATCGCGCTGGTGCTCGCGATCGTCGGATACGGCGGCTATGCCGTGTTGCACGTCGGCCGGTTCCTCCGTCCGCACCTCGCCCGGAGTGCGTGAGCGAGCGCCCGGCCGTACTCGCCCGCTTGCCGTCGCCGTGCTCGCAGCCGGCCGCGGCAGCCGCCTTCCCCGGCAGGTAGCGGACGTCCCCAAGTGGTTCCTGACCGTCGGCGGGTCGTCGATCATGCAGTGGCAGATCGACGGGTTCCGCCGCGCAGCGGACCGGTGGTCCCGGCTGCTCGTCGTCACCGGACATCGCAACGACGCCTTCGACGGGCGTTTGCTCTCGGCGACCCTCGAGCGCCCGTGCGAGCTCGTGGCGAACCCGATGTACGCAAGCCACAACAACTGGCTCTCACTCCATCTCGCCCTCACCAGGCTCGTCGACGACGGCTGGGACGGCGGCGTCTGCGTCGTGAACGCGGACCTCCTCCTCGATCCCGCCGTTCTCGCGCGGTTCCTCGAGACTGCCGCCGGCGCGGATCGGAGCCTCCTCGCCGTCGACTTCCACGCGCCTGGCTCCGAGGAGCAGATGAAGGTTGTCGTGGACGCCGCGAGGCGCCGCGCGCTCGACATCGGGAAGGATCGGCTCGAGGGCCCCCCAAGCGGGGAGTTCATCGGCCTAAGCACGCTGGCTCCCTCCGACCTTCCGCTCCTTCGCACGGTCCTCTCGTCCTTCCTCGCCGATCCCGGTCGTTCGTCCGAGTGGTACGAGGGGGCCTACCGAGAAGCGATGCGCAGGGGCCTCGAGTTCGAGCTCTTCCCCGTCGACACGGGTCGCTGGATCGAGATCGACAACGCCGACGACCTGGAGCGCGCGCAGGAACTCGCCTCCGTCCTCTCGCAAGGGGAGTAGTGCGAACCGACCGCGCCGTCAGCATCCCGATCCTGCTCGAGATCGGCGTCGGTGCGCTGGACGAGCTCTCGTCGATCCTCACTACTGCTCCGCTCGATCTCACGCGGACGCTCATCGGGACGGGCGGCCCGCAGACGAGCCGCGTCGCCGCACGCGCACGCGAGCAGCTGTGCACACGGGGAGAGACGGCCGTCGTTTCGGGGCTTGCGGGCGATGCGGCCAGCGTCGAGGCGCTCGTGCGCGAGATCCGCGAGGCCGCCGCCACGTGCTGCGTCGCGGTGGGCGGCGGACGCGTGATCGACACGGTCAAGTACGCCTCGTCGCTCACCGGAGCTCCGTTCGTCAGCCTGCCCACCTCGCTCGCCCACGACGGCATCTGCTCGCCGATCGCCTCGCTCATCCAGACCGACGGCCGCAGGGAGAGCGTCGGGGCGGTCATGCCGGAGGCCGTCGTCGTCGACCTCGCCGTCATCCGCTCGAGCGCGCCACGAGCCACACGGGCAGGGGCCGGCGACCTTCTGAGCAACCTCACCGCTCTCCAGGACTGGCGACTCGCCGCGCTTCGCGGCCGCGATCACTTCGACGGGTACTCGGCGCTCATCGCGGAAGCGTCGGCCCATTCCTTCCTGTACGTCGCCGGCGCGGCGGCCGAGATCTCGCTCGACGTCCTCGCCCACGGACTCGTGCTCAGCGGCCTCGCCATGGCGACGGCCGGGACGAGCCGGCCCTGCTCGGGAGCCGAGCACCTGATCAGCCACAGCCTGGACGGGATCCTGCGCAAGCGGGCACGCCTCCACGGGGAGCAGGTCGCGCTCGGCACGCTCGTCGCCGCCGCGGCTCACGGGGAGGTTCCGCCCGAGCTTCGCGGAGCGTTCGAGGCGCTCGGGCTCCCGCGCCACCCGGCCGACCTCCGCCTGGAGGTCGACGAGCTCGTGCAAGCCGTGATGCAGGCCCCCCAGACCCGCCCGGAGCGCTACACGATCCTGAGCGAGACCGACCTCAGCCGCCCCGCCGTGGAGGAGCTCCTGTCACGCGCCTTCGCCACGGCGTAGCCCTGCGCCGAGGCGTCCCGGGCGTCACACGTCGGCCGCGGTCGTCCCCGGGCGCGGGAGCGAGCGCCTGCGGCGGCCGAGGTGAACGAGGATCCGGTCCTCGAGCGCCTGGCGGTGCGCCCGCTTGGGCGCCCCGCGGAGGGCGGCTACGAGCCAGCGGAGCGCGTCGACGAGGAGCGCGCTCGCACGAAACGCGACCGCGGTCGCGGCACCGAAGTGCTTCCTGACGTAGCGGTGCTCGCTCTCGACGAGCAGGAGCAGGAGCGCGACCTCTCCGGCATCCGTGCTCCCGCGCACGTCGTGCACGGCCTGCACGTCAGGAGTGAACATCGTCTTCCACCCGAGCCGCTTCGCGCGGATGAGCCAGTCCGTCTCCTCCGCGTAGACGAAGTAGCCGGGGTCGAGCAAGCCGACGTGCGCGAGCGCCTCGCGGCGCAGCACGAGGAACGCGCCGATCGCGGCGTCCACCACCCTCGTCGTCGAGTAGTCCCAGTCGCCGTACTGGGCCTCGAAGAGGCTGCCCCAGGCGGGCAGGCGGTGACGAAGCCCGAAGATATCCACGAAGAGGTCGCGCAAGCGCGGCTCCCGGCGCGCACTGCGCTGAAGCGAACCGTCGGCGAAGACGAGGCGAGGAGCGACCGCGGCGACGTCCGGGTGCTCGGCGAAGAGGGCCTCGATAGACGAGAAGCTGCCCTCGATCCGGCGAATGTCGGGGTTGAGCAGGAGGACGTAGGGCGCCGCCGTCGCGCCGAGGGCCTGGTTCACGGCGAAGGCGAACCCCCTGTTCACGTGGTTTCGGATCACGCGCACGCCGGGACGCGCTCGCCGGGCGCGCTCGACCACGCCGTCCTCGGGTGAGTTGTCCACGACGGTGACGACCGCGCGCGGCCCGAGCCACTCGCAGGCGAGCTCGACGACGGCGGGCAGGAGCAATCCGCTCCGGTAGTTGACGACCACCACGTCCACCGGGCTCGCGGTACCGGCCTCGTCCGGCACGGGGGTCACGCGTTCCCGGCTCGAGGCTCTCGCACGAGCGAGCGGTAGAGATCGTCGTAGGCGTCGACCGCCAGCTCCCACCCCGCGTGCTGGAGCGCCCAGTGTCGGGCCCTGTCGGCGAGCGCGACCCGCGCCGCGCGATCGTCCAGCAGCTCGAGCACGGCGCCCGCGAGATCGTCGTTCGTCTCGGCGAGGTACAGGTGCTCCCGGTCGGTCAGCGCGAGCCCTTTCGCGGCCCGCGGAGTGGCGACGACCGCTTTCCCGGCCGCGAGCGCCTCGAGAAGCTTCACTCGGACTCCTCCGCCTGTCTCGAGAGGAACGACGACGACGTTCGCCCTGTCGAGGTGGGGGACGACGGAGGGAACCTCGCCCGTGACGACGACTCCGTCCCCGGCGAGCGCCTGCACGGCGGGCGGCGGCGCACGGCCAACGATCTCGACCTCGACGCCGGGTCGCTCGCGCCGAACGAGGGGGAGGATCTCGTGCACGAGCCTCTGTGCGGCCCGGACGTTCGGCCGGTGGACGAAGTTGCCGACGAAGACGAGGGTTGCGCGGTCGCTCGCTCCTCCGGGGTCGAGCGCCTCGGAGGGGACGTCGAAGCCGAACGGGATCACGTGCACCGGCGTCCCGGTCCCGAGGGCGCGGAGCGCCTCGCGGTCCGCCTCGGTGAAGACGACGGCGGCGTCGACTCCCCGCAGCGCATGCGTCTCGAACCGCCGCCATCCTCTCGCTTCCACGCGAGCCGCGACCCGGGCCCGCCGGCGGCGCGGCAGCGAGCTCGACGCGTGCTCGGCCGCGTGTGCCGTGACCGGGTCGTGTTGCACGAAGACGCGCGCCGCGCGGGCGCGCTCGATCGCGGGGAGGTACTGGGCCATGACTGCGAACTCGCACTGCACGACGTCGGGCCGGAACTCGTCCACGAGCCGGCGCAGCGTGCTCCGGCACGATCGGGCCCGCGCGAGCGTCACCCAGCGCGGCCTGCCGACGAGGAGCGCCGCCAGCGTGCGATACCGCCACCAGCGCGCGCGGAGCCTGCCCTCTCGGCGGGGCAAGCGGCAGGGGACGACGAGGCGGCAGGCGCCGGCGACGGCGTCGTCTACCTCCGGCCCATCGGCGCGCCCCAGGTGGAGGAGCGCGACCTCGTGCCGCGGCGCGAGCGCCGTGACGAGGCCCGCGAGGACCCGGCTGCCGCCGTCTCGGCCGTCGCGCCGCGGAGGAAACGGCGCGAGGACCAGGATCCGTAACTTCTGTGCGCCGGCCTCGCCGTCCGTGCTCGCCGTTCGTCTCGCCGGTGCGGCTTCCGCGGCGCTCGCCCGTTCGCTCGCGTCGCTCCCGGTCTCCTCTGCGCGCATCGAAGGCATTATCGGCCGACCCTGCGAGACCTTTCGCCTCGAGAGGAGCAGGGCTGTCCGCAGCGCCGTGCATGGACGCGGGGGGTGACGCCGCCGGCGATGACGCTACAGTGAGTTGCAGGAGCGGCAACGTCTCGGCTCCGACAACCGCGCAATGAACGGCCGTCAAGCGACAGCGATCGCGCGCCCGAGCGTCGCGCCGGCCGAGCGGTCGGAGCCGCCGGTCATGGAGATCTCCGGGGGCCCCGGCCGCGTCTCCGCCGACTCGTTCCGCGAGCTCTGGCACTTCCGCGAAGTCCTGTGGGCGTTCGTCGTCCGCCAGGTCAAGGTGCGTTACAAGCAGGCGCTCATCGGCGTGGGCTGGGCGGTCCTCCAGCCCGTCCTCGCCGCCGCGCTCTTTGCGGTCTTCCTGGGTCGCCTGTCCGGCGTCGCGAGCGAGGGCGCTCCCTACCTCCTCTTCGCGCTCGCGGGAATGATCGCGTGGACGTTCTTCTCCGGCGCCGTAGGTACCGGAAGCGACAGCCTGGTCGCCCAGCAGACGCTCCTTCGCAAGCTCTACTTCCCGCGCGAGATCCTGCCCGTGTCCGCGCTCGGCGTCGCGTTCCTCGACCTCGTCATGGGGCTCTGCGTCCTCGTCGTCGTCGGTTCGGCGTACGGAACGTATCCCCACCTGTCGTGGATCGCCTTCGCGCTTCCGTTCGCCCCGTTGGCCCTCTTCGCGGCGGCCAGCGCGCTCGCGCTGTCCGCGATCAACGTCTACTACCGCGACGTTCGCTACGCCCTTCCCTTCCTGCTCCAGGTCGGCCTGTTCGCAAGCCCGGTCGCCTACTCGCTCTCGGTCGTCCCGGGCGACTGGCGGACGGCGTACGCGATCCTGAACCCCGTCGCGGCGGCGATCGACGGCGTGAGGAAGATCTTCGTCCACGGCACCTGGCCCGACTTCACGCTCCTCGGGGCAGCGACGGCGTGGTCGCTCGCGCTCGTCGTCGTGGCCTTCGCGTTCTTCAAGCGACTCGAGCGCGGCTTCGCGGACCGCGTGTGACCGCTGCGAGCCGGCCATGAGCGCCGCGATCGCGTTCGAGCGCGTCTCGAAGCACTTCCGCGGCCCGCGTTCGTACCGGTCGCTCCGCGACGACGTCGCTCGTGCGCTGGGACGGGGACGGCGAGAGGGTGCGGGTGAGGAGGTGGTCGCCGCCCTGGACGACGTCAGCTTCACGATCCAGGACGGCGAGTCGTTTGCGCTCATCGGGGCCAACGGCGCCGGCAAGACGACTGCGCTGAAGCTCGCGAGCCGCATCATGTACCCGACCGCCGGGACGCTCCGGGTGCGTGGGCGCGTGGGCGCGCTGATCGAGGTCGGGACGGGAATGCACCCCGAGCTCACGGGGCGCGAGAACGTCAACCTGTACGGCCGGATCCTCGGGTTCTCGCGCCGCGAGATCGAGCGCCGTTTCGACGAGATCGTCTCCTTCGCGGACATCGGGCCCGCGCTCGAGCAGCCGGTCAAGCAGTTCTCGTCGGGGATGCAGCTCCGGCTCGGCTTCGCCCTCGCCTCGCACCTCGAGCCCGACGTGCTGCTCGTGGACGAGGCGATCGCGGTCGGCGACGCGGGCTTTCAGTACCGCTGCGTGGAGCGGATGACGGAGCTCGTTCGGGAAGGGCGAACCCTCGTCTTCGTCTCGCACCAGATGAGCGCGATCGAGACGCTCTGCGAGCGGGCAGTCGTACTCGATCATGGGCACATCGCCGACGACGGGCCGGCCCGCGACGTCATCCGCGGATACCTATCTCGTCTCGAGGACGAGCTGCTCTCGGCCGACGTGCGGGAGCCGGGCGCTCGGGGCCGCGACCTCGAGATCGTGAAGGTGTCGATTCACGACGCGAGCGGTCACGAGACCGATCACGTCACGGCGGGCTCGCCGATGGCTGTCCGCCTGCACTATCGCGCACATCGTGCGATCGCGAATCCGAACTTCGAGGTCGGGTTGAGCGACGGCCCGAAGCGCCCCTTCGCCCTTGCCTCGATGCTCATCGACGGGGACGTGCCCGACGTCGTCTTCGGCGACGGGGTCGTCGAGTGCGTGTTCGAGGATCTCCCGCTCTTTCCTCGCATGTACGAGGTGTGGGCCGGGGTTCGTGGCGGCGCCGGCTTCGGCGATCTCGTCAAGTGGCAGCGGATGCGGCTCTTTCGCGTCAGGGGTGAGATCGGCAAGGGGTTGAGCGCGGTTACCCATTCCCTTTCCAACGCTCCCGTCCGCCTGCCGTATCGCTGGAACATCGCGAACGGCACCGACGAGCGGAGTGGGTGAGTGCGAGGAGCGCCGAGGCCGCGGAGCGTTCGGCGCTATCGCGCTCGGCGCGGCGCGAGCACGCGAGGGATCCCGAGCAGCAGGTAAAGCAGTGTCCGCGGCGAGTGATCCGCGCGGACGCTCGCGCGCAGCTGCGCCAGCGCCGCGGCCCTGTCGCCGGCGCGCGCGAGGCGGACGCCGCGTCGGATCGCCGTGTGCGCGGTCACGCGCCGCGCCGTCGTCGTCAGCTCCGCCGCGCGCTCGGGTGGGAGAACCGTCCTGATCATCTCGATTACCTGGAGCAGCTGGATCACGTTGTCCCCCGTCCGAAGCGCCGAGCGGCTCAGCGACCCGCCTGCGACTCGGTAGAGCGCGAGCGGCTCGGGCTCGTACCACACCGGGAACCTCGCGGCGATCCGCGTCCACATCTCCCAGTCCTCGCCGTATGAGCGGATGCGCGGATCGAAGGCCCCGATCTGCTCGTACACCGAACGCCGGACGACGATGCAGGGAGGTTGCAGCCGTTGTCCCGTCGCGAGCTTCTCCAACCACCCTTCGAGGAAGCCCGCTTCCGGCTGCTCGAGCGGCGCAATCCGTCGCCACTGGCCGTGCTCGTCGATCGAGATGTAACGGCAGAAGGCGGCGCCCGCAGCCGGTTGCGCGACGAGGGCCGCGCCGAGACGCGCGTAAAACCCGGGTCGCACGGCGTCGTCGGCGTGCAGCAGGTGGACGAACTCGCCGCGCGCACGCTCGATGCAGGTGTTGAACGTCGCCACGTGACCTCGGTTCTCGGCGTGCCGATGAACCACGACGCGATCGCCGGCGACCTGGCGGACGAGCGCGGTCGGATCCTCCGCGGACGCGTCATCGACCACCTCGATCTGCATCTCTCGCTGGCCCGGGTCCTGCCCGAGCACGGACTCGAGCGCCTCCGGCAGGTACCGGGCGGCGTTGTAGGCCGGGATCATGACCGACCACCGTGGGGTGTGATTTCGGGACGTCGCGGCCACGATCACGTCACGACGCAAAGAGTCGCCGCAAGCCGGCGGAAGAGCGGCTCCCATACGGGCTCGCCGGGCGGCGCGCCGAGGCGCGCGAGTCGGCGCCGCTCGGCGAGCGACCAGGTCGCAAGCATGACGACGAGTGCGGCGGAGCGTTCCCTGCCTGTCAGCTCGAGCCGCTCGAGGCGCGCGAGGACGGGCGCCGATTCCGAATCCTTGCCGCCTGCGAGCGCCGGGAGCAGCCCCGCGTCGGGACGGTCGCCGCGGGCGAGGAGGGCGAGGAAGACGAGATCGAGCCCGGGAACGCCCTCGGCCCAGGCGCCTTCCCAGTCCACCAGGCCGATCCTCCCACCCGCGATGAGCACGTTCCGGCGCTGGAAGTCGCCGTGCATGTGCCGTGAGGGCAGGCGGGAGACGAGCTCGAAGGAGCTCTCCGCGACGTCGGCGAGGCCTGCGTCGGCCGCGAGCTCGAGCGCATCGCGCCGGTGGTCTCGCCAGTGCTCGCACCTCTCCAGGGTGCGGCCCGGAGGGCCGGCGAAGGCAACCGCCCAGTCGGCGACCGCCGGGAACCAGGCGCGAACGTCGTCCGGCCGCGGCGCGCTCCCGGGCACCGCGTCCTCGAGGACCCACAACGCGTCCGTGGCGGGCGCGGACTCGTACAGACGCGGGATGCCGTCCACGTGCGCGCGTGCCCGGATCAGCTCGCGCTCGGCGAGCGCTCGGCGTAGCCGCTCCGAGGGGTTGACGTAGAGGTGGAGCATGCGCGCCTCGCCGGCGCGGAAGCGGAAGTGCGTCTTGGCCCGGGAGGAGGCGCCGTCGGGAACGACGCTCGTGCCCGCGAGCTGGGTGCGGAGGGGCTCCGGGATTCGCCCGAGGAGCGGCGCGGATGGCGGTTTCGACCCCGAACCGAGCAACCATGACCCCGTGCGTCGCGCGGCCTCCGTGGGACGGAGGCCCGCGAGATGGGGCAGGAGGGGCGCGACCTTTCGATGCCGCCGGAAGAGCCGGCCGAGGAGGATCGGGTCGACCGCGCGCGTGCGGCGGAGCTCGCGGCCCCGGCGGGCGGCGAGCATCGCCGGCGTTCGCGCGCGGGGACGACCGCGCGCGGCCAGCCGAAGGAGCGCGTCTTCCACCTCGACCCCGCGCCCACCGCCCACCGCGCCGAGGTCGCGGTCGAAGCCGCCGATCCCGACCAGCGCCGCGCGATCGAAGGCCGCGTTCTCGCCGGGCGAGAACTGCCCGGAGCGCCGGCCGGCCCCGACCGGGCCAACGGCTGCGCCCAGCCCCTGCGAGAGCGCGAACGCCTGCGCCACCGCCGCAACCCAGCCGGGATCGACCTCGAGGTCGTCCGCGAGGAAGGCGACGATCGGCGCGCCCGTCAGCTCGAGGCCGCGGTTTCGCAGGTAGGCGGAGTCGAGCGCGAACGCGTCGACCGTCGCATCGGCATCGCCGGCGTCGTCGTCCCCCGATCCGTTCTCGCGGACGAGGACGAGCTGCGCGGAGACGCTTGCCCGCCGGGCGCTCTCCCGCGCGGATGCAAGTGCGGGAATCGTCCCCGTGCCGGAGCGTGCGCAGACGACCACGGCGATCGCGGCGGAGCCGCCCTGCATCGCTACTCCCCGCGCAGCAGGGGACGCGCGCGCCGCGCCCGGGCGCCCACCCGCCTGAGGCGGCGGCCCGCCCGGAGGGGAGCACCCGCGACGCGCGCCGCTCCCAGGAGCACGCGGACGGCGAGTCCGAGGCGGCGGATGTACGCGTCGTCCTCCGGTGTTTTCGGAGCGCCCGACATCTGCCAGAACGCGGCCCAGACGTAGAAGTGGAACGCGACGAGCACGGTCGCGCGCACGACGCCCGGAACCCCCTCCTCGAACGCGTTCGTGAGCAGGTACTGGCGGCGGGCTTTCCCGGTCAGCGTCCGCACCATCTCGCGTGCCGTGAAGGTCTGACCCGCGGCAAGCCGTGCCTCGGCGGTCGCCGGTGCGTAGCGGAGGACGCGCTCGATCGCCTCCGCGACGGTCCGGTTTCGGACGTGCACGACGACGAGCTCGTCGCGCGCGGGGATGCGGTGGATCCGTTCTGCCGGGGCCTCGGGGAGCTTGTTCGGAAACGTCGGCCACTCGACGCGCGAACGCCGGTACATGCGCGGCTTGTGGTCGTAGCGGAGCCGGGGGCTGACAGGCGCATGGCCGAAATCCATGTGCATGAACGGGATCTCGACCAGATCCACGTCCTCGCGGTCGCGGAGCGAGTCGAGCTCGCGGGCTAGACCGGGGGAGACACGTTCGTCGGGGTCGAGGGCAAGGATCCAGTCGCCCCGCGCGTACGACGCCACCTCGTTTCGAACCTGCTCGACCGTCGGCACGGGCGGCCGCGTGATCACCTGAGCGGCGTGCCGCCGCGCGACGTCTGCGGAGCCGTCGGCGCTCTCGAGATCGAGGACGAGGATCTCGTCCGCCCAAGCGACCGACGCGAGACACTCTTCCAGGCGGTCTCCCTCGTTTCGGCAGACGATGCAGGCCGAGATCGTCTCGCTCGCAAGCCGCTCCCTCACGCCCCCTCCTTCACGCTCGCGGATCCGACGCGCAGGCCGTAGCCGATGCCGCGGATCGTCCCGCCCAGGACGAGAACCTCCTCGTACGCGCTCAGCCAGCCCCGCGCGGCGAGCGCCCGCCGAAGGCGTGCGACGCGGAAGCGAAGCCACGCGACCAGGACGGCCAGCCCCCGGCGGTCGCGGTCGCGAAGCCAGAGCGTGCAGCAGGCGCCCATGCCGTATCCGTACGGGACGCGGCGGGCGAGCCGCTCGCTCCTCGTCGTGCGCGCGTGGAAGACGACGGCCTCCGGCTCGTACTGGACCCGTGCGCCGGCGCGAAGGAGCCGGTAGAAGAGATCCAGATCGACCGCGCCTCGACCGGGCGAGCCCGGGCCCAGCCTCTCGTCGCACCCGCCGACCCGTTCGTACCAGCGCCGAGCGAACGCGAAGTTGTTCCCGCTCCCGATCTCCCACGGAAGCGTCGAGCGCGTGAACGTGCGGCGGACCACGCTCGTGCGCGTGGCGACGGCGTACGTCCCCGGGACGTCGGGGCCGAGCGGGAGGACACGCCCTGTCACGACGTCGACCTCGTCCAGGGCGCCGGCGAGCGTCTGAAGCCACTCGCGGTCGGCGACGCAGTCGTCGTCGATCACCGCCACGCGGTCACTCGTTGCGTGGGCGATCGCGAGGTTCTGCGAGCGGCCGAGGCCACGGCCCTCGTCGCGCACGTAGCGGATCGCCAGGCCGTCCGCGGCCGCGGCGACGACGTCGGCGGCGCGCCGCGCATGGCCCTGGTCGACGACGACGATCTCGCTGGGAAGCGCCGATCCCTCTCCGATCGAGCGCAGGCAGCGTGCGAGCGCGCCGGGCCGGTCGAGCGTCGAGATGGCGACGGTGAGCGCAACGACAGGTCTCCCGGAAGCCCGTTCCGCCTCCACGTCACGCTAGTCGGCCCGATCGGCCGGACGGCGGCGAACGAGCGCCGGTGTACGACGGCGGGCACGCCGGGCAAGCGTGCGTACCCGCTCCGGGCGAAGCAGAGAGACGAAGTGGGTGAAGGGGCGATCGCCGCGGACCTCGTAGCGCTTGAGCTCGAACGGGGGCGTGGAAGGGTCGTTGCCGCCCGGCTGCACGCCGCACGCCGCCGTGTAGCCGGCCTCTCTGACGGCGGCGACGACGCGTGCGTCGTAGTGTCCGTACGGGTACGCGAAGAGCTGGGCGGACCGGCCGGTGCGCCGCTCGAGCTCGTCCCGCGACCCCTGCAGCTCTCGTGCGAGCACATCGTCGCCGACGCTCCGAAGCGAGCGGTGCGTGCAGGTGTGCGGCTCCAGCGAGATCAGGGGGCCGAGGGCAAGCGCCTCTCGCCACTCGAGCGTCGGCCGCCCGGCGAGGTCCGCATGCTCCGTCCACGTCACGGACGAGCCCATCGCATCCGTGACGACGAACGCGGTGGCCGGCACCCCGTAACGCTCGAGAACCGGCCGCGCAAGGATCGAGAGGTCGCGCGTGCCGTCGTCGATCGTGAGCGCGACAGCGTTGCGGGGAGGACGGGCTCCCGCGCTCAAGGCGCGAAGCGCGGGCTCGAGCGCGACGACCGTGAAGGCGCCGCGCGCGAGCCAGGAGATCTGCCGCTCGAAATCCGCGACCGGAACGACGAAGCGGTCCGCGGCCTCGCCGGGCGCACCGATCGCGTGGTACAGAAGAATTCTGAGCGTCCTCGTGCGCATCGGTCCGAGTCGCCGCGCTCGAAACGGTAGCTCAGGCTCCGGTCGCCCGACGGCGGACGACCGACGTGGTGACCGCCAGGCCGCACGCGGTCACGACCTGGCGGGCGCGCGCGTGCGCGATTGGCGCGCAGACCTCGGGGCATGGTCGAAGAAGCCGCGGTCGAGGCCCTATGCTCTCGACCCGTGGCTCCCCCTCGCCTCGAACGGGCCCGCTCCATCGCTTCCGGGCGCCTGCTCGCCTCGGCCGACCTCGCCACCGTGACGTGGCTCACGGGGCTCCTGGTCGAGATCGAGTGGGGGCCCAGCCCCTTCACCGTGCCGCCCCTCGTCGTCGTCGATCCGGACGGGTCGACGGTGGTCGTGGCGAGCGAGGACGACGCCGCGACGGGCTCGGACGCGGTGGAGGCGAGGACGTTCCCCGGGTTCGCGGTGGAGGACGTCGACCGCCCGGCTCTCGCCTGCGACCTCGCGCTCGAGGCGCTGGCCGGCGCCCGCACGGTCGCCGCCGACGTCGCGTCGCTTCCGGGGACGCTCGTGGCCGCGCTCGCGCGCCGCGGGGTCGAGCTCGTCGACGTGAGAGCGGAGCTCCGCAGGGCGCGCGCCGTCAAGGACGCCGACGAGATCCAGGCGATCCGGGGAGCCGTCGCGGCGGCGGACGCCGGCCAGGCTGCGGCGCGCCGAGAGCTCGCGGCGGGACGGAGCGAGCTCGAGATCTGGAGCGCCACGCGCGCGGCGATCGAGGCCGAGGCGGGAGGGCGCGTCCCACTCCTCGCGGACTTCGTGACCGGCGAGCGGACGTCCGAGGTGGGAGGGCCGCCGGGCCCGCGCCTGGTGCGGGAGGACGACCTCCTCCTGGTCGATCTCGTGCCGAGAATCGGCGGCTACTGGGCCGACTCGTGCTCCACGCTCGCCGTAGGCGAGCCCCCGCCGCAGGCGCGCGCGGCGCACGACGCGGCGCGTCGCGCGCTCGAGCGGGGACTCTCGCTGCTTCGGCCGGGGGCGCGGGCCGGCGACGTCGATCGCGCCGTTCGGGACGTCGTGGAGAGCGGGGGCGGCTCGTACCCGCACCACACGGGGCACGGCCTCGGGACCGCCTTCCACGAGGAGCCGCGCGTTTTCCCCGGGAGCGAACGCGTGCTCGAGCCGGGGATGATCGTGGCCGTCGAGCCCGGGTCGTACGCCGAGGGCTGGGGAGTGCGCGTCGAGGTCGTCGCGCTGGTCGGCGAGGGCGAGGCCGAGATCCTCTCGGGCCACGAGCTCTCGCTGTAGGCGCAGGCGACCGCGTGCGCCGCGCCGTCAGGCGACGACGTACCCGAACGCGGTCCAGCCGCCGTCGACGACGAGGAAGTGCCCCGTGACGAAGCTCGAGTCCTCCTCGGAGGCGAGGAAGAGGGCGGCTCTCGCGATCTCCTCCGGCCGCCCGAGGCGCTTCATCGGCGTCCGCTCCACGTACGCCTGCTCGTGCACGAAGCCCTCGCGAATCGCCCGGTCGACGAGCTCGGTGCGCGTCACGCCCGGTCCGATCGAGTTCACGCGGATCCCGTGCTCCGCCCACTCGATCGCGAGCACCTCGGTCATCTGGACGACCGCGGCCTTGGCCGCGTTGTAGGCCAGGCGCATCGGGAAGGCGACGTGCGCGTTCATGGAGGCGATGTTCACGATCGCCCCACCGCCGGAATCGACCATCTGGCGGCCGAAGGCCTGGCAGCAGAAGAAGACGCCGGTCGCCATCACGTCGAAGGAGCGGCGCCACTCTTCTTCCGGAAATTCGAGCGAGGGCCCCATGAGCGCGACGCCGGCGTTGTTCACAAGCACGTCGCACGGGCCGAGCCGCTCCGCGGCGGCTTGCGCTGCCTCGAACACGGAGTCGCGCTCGGCCACGTCGCACTGGATTCCGACGGCGTCGGTACCCCGTCCACGGAGCGCGTCCGCGCAGGCCTCGGCCGCCGCCCCGTTCAGGTCGAGGATCGCCACCCGCGCGCCCTCCGAGACGTACTCCTCGGCGATCGCGCGCCCGATCCCCTGCGCGCCGCCCGTGACGACGCAAACCTTGTCGCGAAGCTTCAAGCCGTACCCCCTCGCTGAAAGAGCTCGAGCGTGATCCCGTCCGGGTCGCGGACGTACACCCCGTATCCGCCGGCGTTCGCTCCGGTATCGATGAAGACGGGGTCCGAGTAGAAATCGACGCCTGCCGCGCGCAGGCGCGCAGAGACCGCGCGGACGTCCTCGACGAGGAGGCACACGTGCGTGATCCCGACGTCGCGCGGCTCTCCCGGCCGGTCCCGCCCGCTCGGGTGGAGGTACTCGAAGAGCTCGATCCGCTGGGCGTCGCCAGGGTAGGCAAGGTGGGCCATGCGGACGTGCGCATCCTCGTAGCCCACGATGGCGGCGAGGTAGCCGCCGCGCTTCTCCTGCCGCATCACGACCTCCATGCCGAGGGCGTCGCGGTAGAAGGCGAGCGAGCGCTCGAGATCGCGGACCGTGAGGCCCGTGTGGTGGAGAGCGGGCACCTAGAACGTCACCGTGAGGCCGCCGTCGACCGTGATCGCCTGTCCCGTTAGGTAGGTGTTCTCGCCGGAGCAGAGCCAAGCGGCGTGCGACGCCATCTCCGCAGGGTCGGCGGGACGGGCGAGCGGGAGCTTGCCGTTCTCCACGTAGATCGAGCGGAACCACTCCGACTCGAGCTCGTCGCGGCCGTCCACGACGGACATCCGCGTCCGCACGAAGCCGGGCGCGAGCGCGTTCACGAGGACGCCGTGGCGGCCGAGCTCGATCGCGAACGTTCGCGTCGCGCCCTCGAGCCCGGCCTTGGCGACGTCGTACGAGAGCCCGAGCGCCTCGCTGTAGCGAGCGTGCACGCTCGTCACGGAGAGGATCCGTCCCCACCCGCGCTCGGCCATCCCGCGACCGCAGCGCTGCGCGAGCACGACGGGCGCATCGAGGTTGACGGCGAGGACGCGGCGGTACGACGCGAGCTCCGTCTCGACCGCGGCCGCCGGCTCGTACACGCCTGCGACGGACACGAGCACGTCGACCGCGCCGTTCGCCGCTTCGATCTCGTCCACGAGCGCGGGTAGCCGTTCCGTCTGGGCGAGGTCGAAGCGAAACTCGGTCCCCCGCTCGACGTCGACTCCCGAGACGCGCGCGCCCTCGGCACGGAAGCGCTCGGCGACGGCGAGGCCGATCCCGTTCGCCGCCCCTGTCACGAGCGCGTGGCGTTCGGCGAGGAGCTCCTTCACGGGATCGTCTCGAGCACGGTCGCGTAGACGAGCGTGAAGTCGGCGCGCCAGTGGAAGGCCTCGACGACGTGGCGGACGGGCAGGCGGTAGACGGGCGCCTGGGCGTTCGGGCGCAGCTCGACTGTCCCGGGGCCGCGCCACGCTTCGTGCACGACGACGTCCGAGAGGGTCCGGGCCGTGAGCTCGCGCACCGCGGCGCCTGATCCGTCCGCGGACGGAATCGCCTTCAGGTTGAGGTTCGTCCGGAAGGCCGAGTGGCGCTCCAGGTCCTCCGGCTCGGCGGCCACCTGTTTGTACGGCATGGTCGCCGTGAGGACGTCGATCGTGTTGCGCCGGACGCGGCCGACGAGGAGATCGCCCTCGGCGCGGAGCTCGATCGCACCGGCCTTCTTCGGCTGCCCGTAGATCTCGCGGCCGGCCGCCACGGCTCCGTCGGACTCGACGAAGAGGAGCGGGGAGTAGGCGCCCTCCGTCCCGCTCGCGTCGTGCCTCACGGGGATCTGGACGGCCGATTCGCCGTACGCGCCGAACCAGTCCGCGTCGTGCATCCGGTAGAGGTGGACGATCACGAGGTCGCGCGTGACCGCGAGCGGGGCGGGAACCATGTGCGCGAGCGCGTCGCGGTCGCTTGCGTACACGACCGTGAAGATCTCCGTGTCTCGCATGCGCAGGGGGAGACGCGGGACGAGCGGCGCCCCCCATGGCGTCTCGGTGGTCGTTCCGGGGTCGAAGCTCACTGGACGGTGAACCCCCCGTCCACGACGAGCGAGTGCCCCGTCATCCAGGCGGCGTCGTCGCTCGCGAGGAAGACGGCAGGGCCGGCCAGGTCCTCCGGCTGCCCGACGCGCCGAAGCGGGATCGTCGCTGCCACCTGGTCGCGCATCGCGGCGAAGTCCCGACCCACGTAGGCCATGTCCGTCTCGACCACGCCCGGCGAGAGCGCGTTCACGCGGACGCCGAGGGGGCCGAGGTCGAGGGCGAGCGCCCGCGCGAGCGCGAGGACGCCGCCCTTGGTCGCGCAGTAGGTCGCGTACCCCGGCGCGGCGATGTGCGCGAGCTGACTGGCGACGAGGATGATCGTCCCGCGCGTCTCGAGGAGGCGGGGGATCGCGTGGCGGCACACCTCGAACGTCCCCGTCAGGTTCGCAGCCACGTCGTCCGCCCACTCCCGCTCGCTCGTCTCCTCGAGGCGCTCGTTCCGGCGAAGGACGCCGGCGGCGTGGAAGAGGACGTCGAGCCCGCCGTGGCGCTCGACCACGGCTTCCACCATCCCGCGCGCGTCGTCGGGGCGGGAGACGTCGCCCGCGCAGGTCGTGATCGCCTCCTCCTGAGCGGCGGTCTCGACGAGGCGATCGACCGTGCGGCCGGACACGACGACGTGCGCGCCCTCGGCGGCGAACCGGCGCGCGACGGCGCGCCCTATGCCGCTTCCGCCCCCGGTGACGAGGCAGCGGCGCCCGGTCAGGCGCCCGCTCACGCTTGCCCCTCGCTCCAGCGGCGGAAGGCCCGCTCCACGTGCTGGAGGTGGAGCTTCATCGCAGCTGCTGCTTCCTCCGGCGAACGTCGCGCGAGCGCGCGCACGATCCGCCGGTGGTCGGCGGCGCTCTGGCCGGCGACGCCGGGCAGCGCGACCGTCCGCTGACGGCCGGCAAGGCCGAGGCGACCGATTCCCGCCATGACGTGCAGGAGCATCGGGTTGTGCGTCGCGCGAACGATCGCCGTGTGGAGCTCGAGGTCTCTCCCGAGGAGCTCGTCGGGGGACGCCGGTCCGGCGCCGTCGGCGAGGATGCGCTCGAGCTCCTCGAGCTCGCGGTCCTCGATCCGCAGTGCCGCGAGCGCCGCGCACGCCGGCTCCACGAGCATTCGCACCTCGAAGAGGTGGAGGAGCGTCGCGTCCGAGATCGAGGGCAGGAAGCGGAAGGGCTCCGCGAGGAGGTCCGGCTCCAGCGACGTGACGTACGTGCCGTCGCCGTGGCGGGAGACGAGCACGTTCATGACGACGAGCGCGCGGATCGCCTCGCGAAGCGTCGAGCGGGAGACGCCGAGCTGACGCGCGAGCGAGCGCTCCGGTGGCAGCTTGGCGCCGGGCTGGAGCTCCCCCCGCTCGACGAGCTCTCGGATCTGGTCGACGGCCTCCTGGGCGGCCGCGCTCCTCTTGATCGTCTCGAAGGTCATCTGCGCGCGAGGGCGAAGGCCGTCTCGACCGCCTTGCGGCGCAGATCGAGGACCGCGCTCTCGGAATACCAGGCGGCGTGCGGTGTCAGAACGACACCGCGCACGCGGCGGAGAGGGTGGTCGGCGGGGGGCGGCTCGACCGCGAGCACGTCGATGCCCGCGCCGCGCAGCCTCCCCTCGGCGAGCGCTGCGGCGAGGGCGTCCTCGTCCACGAGCTCGCCGCGCGCCGTGTTCAGAACGACGGCGCCGCGTGGAAGGAGCGCGAGCTCCCGCTCTCCGAGCAACCCGCGCGTCGACGGCGTGAGCGGGACGTGCAGCGAGACGATGTCGGCGCGGGGGAGGAGGTCGGCGAGGGAGAGCGGCTCGGCGCCGGCCGCGCGCACCTCCTCGTCTGCGACCGCTGGATCGGACGCCGCGAGGCGAAGGCCGAGAGCGCGGCCGCGCTCCGCCACCGCTCGAGCGATCCGGCCGAAACCGACGAGGCCGAGCGTGAGGCCCCGCAGTCGGCGGACGGGCCCCGCGCGGCGGTAGTCCCAGCCGCCCGCGCGCGTCTCGTCGGCGAGCGTGACGATCGCGCGATCGACCGCGAGGAGGAGCGCGATCGTGTGGTCGGCCACCTCGTCCACGCAGTAGTCGGGAACCCGGCCGACGGCGACGCCCGCGGCGTCCGCCGCGTCGGTGTCGATGTTGTCCACGCCGACCCCGTAGCGGACGATCGCAGCCAGGCCGTCCGCCGCGCGCAGGGCCCGCCGGCCGACGGGTGCGAACTGGACGAGGAGCGCGTCCGGCCGGTGCTCGGCGAGGGCGCGGGCCACGTCGTCCTCGCTTCGGCATTCTGCGAGGACGACCTCGCCTCCCGCCGCCTCGACGAGCTCCCGCTCGACGCGGGCGCCGTCGCCGAAGTTCTGGTCCGAGATCAGGATGCGAATGGAAATGGCCAGACCACCTGACCGCGGGACGGTAAGGGGAGGCGCGCCGAGCGTCAACTCCGCCGTTTGACAGGCCCCCGCCGCCGCCCTAGGCTCCACGGCCCCGAGTGGTTTGGCCAGTCGACCACTCCCGTCCATTCGACTCGGAGGTGGAGACCAGTGCAGCAGTTCGAGCGCCCGCTGACCCGGCGCCGGCTCCTGAAGATCACGGCCGGTGGGCTCGCGACCGCGAGCTTCGGCCCGCTCCTCTCCGCGTGCGGCGGCGGCGACGAGGAGGGCCAGGGCGGAGCCGGCGGTGGGACAACCGCCGCGAAGCCCGGCAACCTGAAGATGTGGTGGTGGGGCGACCAGGAGGCGGTCGGGATCAAGAAGTGGGTCGACGACACGCTGGCGAAGTTCAAGCAGGAGCAGGGCTCGACCGTCAAGGCGACCCTGATGGACACGGACGCCGTCATCCCGCAGTTCACCGAGGCAGCCGCAGCCGGAAACGTGCCGGACGTCCAGTTCCTCTTCAACGGCATCTACCACATGGAGAACGTGTGGCTCGGCTACATCGACCCGCTCGACGACCTCGTCTCAGGGCAGGTGCTGGAGGACTCGAACGCGACGAAGCTCTCGGTCTTCGAGGGCAAGCAGTACCGGGTGGGGTTCTACGCGGTCGGCTTCGGCATTGCGTACAACAAGGACCTCTTCGAGAAGGCGAAGCTCGACCCGGAGAAGCCGCCCGAGGACTGGGATGCCTTCCTGGACGCCTGCGACAAGCTGAAGAGCTCGGGCGTGACGCCGATCGGAGGCGGAGTCAAGGACGGGTTCCTGGGCGAGTGGTACCTCGTGAACGCCCTCACGCAGAACCTGGACTCGCCCCAGGACGCGCTCAACCTCTTCATCGGCGAGCTCGACTGGCGCGACCCCAAGTACCACGAGCACTGGGTCAAGCTCGAGGAGCTGAAGAAGGCCGGCTACTGGAACGACGACGTCGTCTCCCTCGAGCTCTACCAGGGGATTCAGCTCTACGACACCGGCAAGGCCGCGATGTGCTTCAACACGACCCCCGCGTTGCCCAACTCGCAGAAGCAGTTGGGCAAGGAGAAGGTCGGCTACATGGTCATGCCGACCTTCGGGCAGGGGGACATGGCCGGGACGCCGATCACGGACACGCAGGGCTTCGGCATCCCGAAGGACGCGAAGGACAAGCAGAACGCGGCCGCCTTCCTCGAGTTCATGCACAGCGAAG
>JACVSB010000271.1 GCA_014534155.1 Thermoleophilia bacterium | reverse complement strand
TGGTCATCCTCACCCCCCACCGGGAATTCCTCACCCACCCGCACTGGGAAAACGCCCGCCTCACCGTCGACGCCCGCAACATCACCCCCCACGCCCCCAACACCCACCGGATCTAACCCCCACCTCATCCTCGGAGCCGGCGTCCGCGGCGGCCGCGCCGGCCATCCGCGCGCTTGACAGCGGCGCCGTCCTGACGAGATTGAGAGATGCGCCCCGCTGCGGCATTTCGGGCGCACCCCCGTCTCCACGAACGCAGAACCTCGGCTCTCTCGAGCCTCGTGCGACCACGCATCCATGTTCAACAGGCGAACCCTGCTACCCACGCGCACCCACCGCTTCCACACGGCCGGTGCTGCCGTCTCGCCCCGCCCGGAGGCCCTGCGATGAGAAGCGGGGAAGGACCGCTCGGGGTTCTCGTCGCGGACGACCACGTCCCGACGCGCGACGAGGTCTCCGCGGCGCTCGAGCGCGACGAGCGCTTCCAGGTCTCCGCGGTCGCGGGTGATGCCGCCGAGGCCGTTCAGCGCGCGCTTGGGACGCGGCCCGACGTCTGCCTGCTCGACGTGCGGATGCCTGGGAGCGGCCTCTCCGCCGCCTGGGAGATCGCGGCCCGGCTCCCGCAGACGAGGATCGTCATGTTCACGATCTCGCAGGACGACGGCGACCTCTTCGCCGCCCTGCGCGCCGGCGCCTCCGGGTACCTCTTGAAGACGATCGACCTGGAGAGACTCGCGGATGCGCTCGACGGCGTCTGCCGGGGCGAGGCCGCGATGCAGCGGGCGCTCGTCGCGCGCGTGCTCGAGCGCTTCCACGGCCACGAGCCGCGCCGTCGCCAGGTGCTCGCGGACGCGCATCCTCGCGAGCGGCTGACGAGCCGCGAGTGGGAGGTGCTCGAGCTGCTCTCTCAGGGCGGCTCGACCGCGGACATCTCCCGTACGCTGGTCCTCTCGAAGAGCGCCGTCCGCGTCCATATCGCCTCGATCGTGCGCAAGCTCGGCGTCGGCGACCGCGCGGCCGCCGTCGCCCTCTTCCGCGCGCCCGCGAGCGCCTGACGCACGGCCGTTCCGGACGGGCCGGCTGGCCGCGGCGCTATCGCGCCCGGCTGAGCACGTCGTGGAGGGCGGCGAGGAGGCGCGCGCCGGCGGCGCGCGCCTTCCCGTCGAGCGCGGCGAGCGCGGAGGCGACCGCGGCCACGGAGGCGAGGTCGCCTTCTCCCCCGAGGGCATTGCGGGCCCGGCGCGCGCTGACGAGGAGGTCGAGGGCGATCGCGGCCTGGTTTGCGAACAGGCCGAGGAGCTCCATCTCGGCGAGCGTGAAGCGAGCCTGCTGAGGGCGGTCGAGGACCTCGAGCACGCCGAGCGCCTGCTCCTCGTGGAGGAGGGGGACGGCCATGAGGCCGCGGGGCACGTACCCGGTGCTCTCGGCCGCCTCGCGCGCGAAGCGCGGATCCTCGCCCACGTCCTCGATCACGAGCGGCTGGCGCGTCACGAGAACCCAGCCGGCGATACCGGTGCTGGACGGGAAGCGCCGGCCGACGAGCGCCTCGGAGCCCTCGCCGGCGACGGCCTCGAAGACGAGCTCGTCCGTCTCCTCGTCGAGGAGGAAGATCGAGGAGGCGCGTGCCGAGAAGATCGCCCTGGCCACGTCCACGATCGAGGCGAGGAGCGCCCGGTGGCGCTCCTCGGAGCGAAGGACGCCCGCCGCGACGGCCGCGCGAAGGTCGTCCTCGCTCACGCGCCGCTCTCCATGTTGGAAGCGGTCAGGTAGAGGACGCTCTTCAGCTCGAACGGCGTGAGGCCGGGGTGCTTGCTCAGGATGAGCGCGCAGATCCCGGCGAGGTGCGGGGTCGCGAAGCTGTTCCCGGTGCAACGCAGCGTCCCGCCCTCGAGCCAGGCGACGGCCACCTCGACGCCGCGGGCGAAGAACTCGACCGGGGGCGCGGGGTTGTAGAAGAAGGCGTAGGGGTCGGGCTGCTCGTGGCTTCCCACGGAGACGACCGACGAGAAGCGCCACGGGTAGCTCTCCACGGGCAGGTTGTGCGCAGAGGCGACGAGGATCGTGCGGCGGAAGTAGGCCGTGTCGGCCAACTCGTGCAGGAGCGTGCCGAACTCGCGCTTCGTCGTCGAGAGGCTCATGTTGACCACGTCGAAGCCCTGCTCGAGCGCCCAGCGAAGCCCCGCGAGGAGGATCGGCCCGCTTCCGGTGTAACCGGCTCCCAGTACGCGGACGCTCGTCAGGGCGCACGCCGGCGCCAGGGAGCGGATGATGCCCGCGCACGCCG
>JACVSB010000045.1 GCA_014534155.1 Thermoleophilia bacterium | reverse complement strand
GACCAAAGCGGCGCCAGATCCGCGAACTCGTTCCAGACGTCCTCGGCCGTCCGGTACTCGGGCCAGCTCCCGCCCATCGCCTTCGCCAGGTCGATCACGATCTGCAGGTCTTCACGCGCGTTCCCGGGAAGGGGGACGGCGCGCCGGACGCGATTCACCCGCCGCTCGGTGTTCGTGAACGTGCCGTCCTTCTCCGCGAAGCTCGACGCCGGGAGGACGACGTCGGCGTACTTCCGCGCCGACTCGTTCAGGAAGATGTCCTGCGAGACGAGGAAGTCGAGGCCGTCGAGCCCGTGCTCGACGTGCGCGGCGTTCGGCTCGGTGTGCGCCGGGTTCTCGCCGATTAGGTAGAAGGCGCGGATTCGCCCGTCCTGCATGCCGGAGATCATCTGGTCGAGGCGGTAGCCCGGCGTCTCCGGGACCTCGACGCCCCAGGCCTCGGCGAACTTGCGCCGAATCTCCGGGTCGCTGGCGGGCTGGTAGCCCGGGAGGTAGCTCGGGTTCGCGCCGGCGTCGTTCAGGCCCTGCACGTTGTTCTGGCCGCGCAGGGCGTTCAGGCCCGTGGACTCGTAGCCCAGGTGGCCGGTCATGAGGACGAGGTTCGAGAGCGACCAGATGTTGTCCACGGCGCACGCGTGCTCGGTGATCCCGAGGGTGTAGAAGATCGCCGCGTGGCGCTCGCTCGCGTACGTGCGCGCGGCCCAGCGGATGTCCTCGGCCGCGACCCCGGTCACGGCTTCCGCCTCCTCCGGGGTGTAGCGCGCGACGACCTCGCGCACCGTGTCGAAGTCCTCGGTGTGCTCGCGGATGAACTTCTCGTCCTGCAGGCCCTCCTCGAGGATGACGTGCATCATCGCGTTCAGGAGCCAGACGTCCGTCCCCGGCCGAAGCTGGAGGTGGCGCTTGGCGATCTTCGTCAGCCAGATCTTGCGCGGGTCGGCCACGATGAGCGTCGCGCCCTTGCGCACGGCGGCCTTGAAGCGGAGGGCGAGCACCGGGTGCGCCTCGGTCGTGTTCGACCCGATCACGAAGAGGACGCGCGCGTTCTCGTACTCGGGGATCGAGTTGGTGCTTGCTCCTCTGCCCAACGACCTGACCAGGCCGTAAAGGGTCGGAGCGTGTCAGGTGGCTTCGCAGGAGTGGACGGAGTTCGTCCCGACCACCGAGCGCGCGAGCTTCTGGATCAGGAAGTTCTCCTCCATCGTCAGGCGAGCGCTGGCCAGAAACCCGATCGACTGGGGGCCGTGCTCAGCCTTGACGGCGTTCAGGCCGTCGGCGGCCGCCTGGAGGGCGTGCTCCCACGTCGTCGCGTGCAGCTCGCCGTCCTCCCCGCGCACGAGCGGCTCGGTCAGCCGGTCCGGATGGTGCACGAAGTTGAAGGCGAAGCGGCCCTTGACACAGAGGTTGCCCTCGTTCGGCAGGTACGTCGGGTCCGAGGTCACCTTGACGATCCGCTTCGTCTCGGGGTCGACGTTCAGGTCGATCTGGCAGCCGACCCCGCAGTAGGTGCAGGTCGTCTTTACCTTCTCGAGCCCGCGCTCGGGCCGCTCCGTCCCCTCCTCGAACTTCTCGTAGATCGCGCCCGTGGGGCACGAGGAGAGGCAGCCGCCGCAGAGCTCGCACTCGGTGTCGAGCCAGGAAAAGCCGTGGGTGGGAACGACGCGCGCGTGCGGCCCCCGCCCCTCAAGGGAGAGTGCCGAGCACTGCATGACCTCCTGCGTGTAGCGGACGCAGCGGGCGCACAGGATGCAAGCGTCGGGGTCGTAGCCCATGAGCCGGTTGCGGTCGTCGTAGGGCTCCCGTTTGGCGTCGGGGAGCATGAACGGCGCCTCGGCGCCGAACTCCTCGGCCATGTCGAGGAGCTCGTTCGGTCGCCCGCCCGGGTCAGGGTTCAGGTGCTCCACGAGGAGCATCTCGGTCAGCGTGCGGCGAAACTGCGGCACGTTCGAGTTCGTGGAGACGACGAGGCCCTCGCGCACGTGCGTCGCGCACGCGGGGAGCGGGCGCGGCGAGCCCTCGACGCCGACGACGCACATCCGGCAGCCCCCGTAGGGGTCGAGCTTGTCGTCGTGGCAGAGCGTTGGGATGAAGACGCCGTGGCGCGCGGCCGCGTGCACGAGGAGCTCGCCCTCGGGCGCGGCGACGGTCTTGCCGTCGAGCGTGAACTCGACCGTCCGGGCCATGCGGCTCATCTTATGCTCCCCTCGTGCAGCGGCCGTTCGAGAAGGTCCAACTGTCCGAGCTCGACGCGATCCGGGGGCCGGGGACGCTGGTCTGGCGCCCCGTGCGCCGCCGTCTCGGGATCCGCGCCTTCGGGATGAACGCCTACACCGCCGAGGCCGCCGGCAGCGACCTCGTCGAGGACCACACCGAGGAGACGTACCGGCACGAGGAGGTCTACTTCGTCGTCACCGGGCACGCGACGTTCACCGTTGCAGGCGAGGAGGTGGACGCGCCCGCCGGTACGTTCGTCTTCGTCCGCGACCCGGGCGTTCGCCGGCACGCGGTCGCGCGCGAGGCGGGCTCCACCGTCCTCGTGGTCGGCGCGCGGCCCGGCGAGGCGTTCAAGGAGTCGGGCTGGGAGTTCTCCTTCGCTGCGCAGCCGTACGTCGACGCCGGGGACTACGATCGCGCCGTCGCGGTCGCGTCGGAGGGGCTGGAGCGGCACGCCGACGACGCCGGGCTCCTGTACAACATCGCCTGCTGGGAGGCGCTCGCCGGGCGGCGCAAGGACGCGCTCGCTCACCTGCGGCAGGCGTACGACCTCCAGCCGGACAAGGTGCGCGAGTGGGCCGAGGACGACGCCGACCTCGACTCGCTGCGCGGCGAGCTGCCGTTCACGTGACGGCCTCGGCTCCCCGCTGCGTCCGCGTGCCCACGGGGTAGGGTCGGCGCGTGGCGAGTGGTGCGGAAGGAGCGGCGTCCGGCGCGTGTCTTTGCGGCGGAGTGCGCTACCGCGTGTACGGCGCCCTTCGGGGCGTCATCTTCTGCCACTGCTCGCGCTGCCGCCGCACACACGGGCACGTGGCCGCCTACACCGCGTGCGCGCGCGACGACCTCGAGCTCGAGGCCGCGGGAACGCTCCGCTGGTTCGAGCAGGACGGCCGCCGGCGCGGCTTTTGCACCGCGTGCGGCGCGAGTCTCTTCTGGGACCGTCCGGGGAGCCAGACGGTGAGCGTGTCGGCAGGAACGCTCGACGCGCCCACGGGGCTTCGGCCGCTCCGGCACATCTTCGTCGAGAGCGCCGGCGACTACTACGAGATCGCGGACGACCTCCCGCAGCACGCCGCTTCGGAAGGCTGACTCTACGGCGCCCCGGCCGGCTCGCCGAGCGGCGCGAAGAGCTCCGGCCACCAGCGGAACGCGTTTCTCATCGGGAAGGGCGCGCCCTGGCCGAGGCCGCAGATCGACGTCGCCACCATGGCATCGAGCCACTCCTCCACCTGCGCGCGCGGCATCGCAGCGGCGCCGTGCTCGAGCTCGAGCAGGAGGTGGTGCATCCCGCGGTTCCCGATCCGGCAGGGCGTGCACTTCTGGCACGACTCCTCGGCGAAGAAGCGCATCGTCTCCGCGAGCAGGCGGAGCGCGGAGTAGCCGCGGGGGAAGACCTGCACCCCGGCCGACCCCGCTCCGGCGCCCCAGTCGCGCAGGCCCTCGCGGGTCACGGGGACGTCGAGCGCGTGCGGGGGGAGGATCCCGCTCGCCGCGCCGCCGGGAACGACGGCACCGATCTCCTCCGTCGCGCCGCCTGCGGGCCCCTCGACGAGCTCCCGCAGAGTGGAGCCATTCGGCGCCTCGTAGCAGCCGGGCCGGGCCACGGCGCCGGAGATCGACCACAGGCGGACGCCCTTGGCGCCGCGCGTCCCGAGCCCGGCCCAGGCCTCGCCGCCCATGCGGAGGATCGCCGGGACGTGCGCGAGCGTCTCGACGTTGTTGATCAGGGTGGGGCGGCCGAGGTAGCCGACCTGACTCGGGAAGGGCGGCTTCAGTCGCGGCATTCCGCGGCGTCCCTCCATCGACTCGAGCATCGCCGTCTCCTCGCCGCAGATGTAGGCGCCGGCTCCGATCACGAGTCGCACCTCGAGTCCGTCGAGGACTCCCGCGTCGCGAAGCTCGCCGAGCGCGCGCTCGAGACGGCGGCGCGACTGCGCGTACTCCTCGCGCAGGTAGATGAACCCTTCGCTCGCCTCGGCGAAGCGCATGGCGATGAGCATCCCCTCGAGCATGAGGTGTGGCCGGCGCTCCATCACGTAGCGGTCCTTGATCGTCCCCGGCTCGCCCTCGTCGGCGTTCACCACCACGTAGCGCGGCGCCGGCTCGCGCGCGACCGCCTCCCACTTCACGCCCGTCGGAAAGCCCGCGCCGCCGTACCCCGCGAGGCCCGATGCCTTCAGCTCCTCGACGATTTGCTCGGGCGGAGGGAGCGCGCGCAGGAGCGCGAGCCCGCCCCGGGCCTCGTAGTCGGCGAGGCTCGCGTCCGCGCGCTCGAGACCCAGCGAGCGGCCCTCGTTCGTCCGGTGGACGACGTCCGGCTCGACGGTGTCGCCGCGGATGAGGACGGGGGCGAGGTCGCAATGGCCGAGGCATTCGACCGCGAGCACAGGAATCCCGTCCGCGCGCTCCTGCTCGCGGGCGAGCAGGTCGCGCGCGCCCAGGCAGTCGCAGACCGGCCCGACACAGACGCGCAGTGCGTCGGTCGGCACCTGGAGGAAGGAGTAGAAGGAGACGACCTCGTGCACCTCGCCGCGGCGGATGTTCATCCGGTCTGCGACGGCGTCCGAGAGCTCGGCCGTGATCGGTCCGATCTCGCGTCGCACGGTGCCGAGGTTGTCGAGAAGGCGGGTGCGCTCGGTTGGCAGCTCTTCGAGGAGGGCGGTGAGCCTCAGCACGTCCACGCGCCGATTATGGTCCTCCGGATGCGAGACGAGCTTGTCGAGCTGACGCGGAGCCTCGTCTCGATCGATTCGGTCAACCCGGACCTCGTGCCCGGTGGAGCGGGCGAAGGGGCGATCTCCGAGTTCGTGGCCGGGTGGCTCGAGCGGGCCGGCCTGCAGGTCGAGCGCGAGGAGGTTCGGGCCGGTCGCTGGAACGTCGTCGCGACCGCGCGCGGGTCCGGCGGGGGCCGCTCGCTCATGCTGAACGCGCACACGGACACGGTGGGCACCGGCGGGATGAAGTCGCCCTTCCACCCGCGCCTCGAGGAGGGCCGGCTGTACGGCCGGGGCGCCTATGACATGAAGGCGAGCCTCGCCGCGATCATGCTCGCCGGCGCCGCGGCCGCCCGCGAGAGCCTTCGTGGCGACGTGCTCGTCACCGCGGTCGCGGACGAGGAGGTCGGGAGCGTGGGGACGGCCGCGGTCGCGGCCTCGCGCACGGCGCACGCCGCCATCGTGGCCGAGCCGACCGAGGAGCGGGTCGCCGTCGCCCACCGCGGGTTCGTCTGGGTCGAGGTCGAGTCGCACGGCCGTGCGGCGCACGGTTCGCGCCCGGACCTCGGCGTGGACGCGATCGTGAAGATGGGCGGCGTGCTCACGGGGCTCGGAGACCTGGACCGCATGCTGCGCGCGCGCCCGACGCATCCGCTGCTCGGAAGCGGCTCCGTGCACGCCTCCCTGATCGAAGGGGGGACCGAGCTCTCGACCTATCCCGACCGCTGCCTACTCGGGCTGGAGCGACGGACCGTCCCCGGCGAGACGCCCCCGGCGGTGGAGCGGGAGGTGCGGGAGATCGTCCAGCGGGCGGGCGCGGGCGAGGGCTCGCCGGCCGCGGACGTCCGCGTCACGTTCGCGCGCGAGCCCTTCGAGGTGGACGCCGGCGCCGACGTCGTCGCGGCGGTGAGCCGCGCGGCTGCGGCCGGTGACGGAGGCGAGCCCGACCGCGTCGGCGTCCCGTTCTGGACGGACGCGGCCGTGCTCGCCGACGCGGGCATCCCGACGGTGCTCTTCGGGCCGGCCGGCGAGGGCGCGCACGCCGACGTCGAGTGGGTCGACGTTCACTCCGCCGCGCGCTGCGCGGAGGTCTACCTCGCGGTCGCCCGCGAGCTCTGCGCTTGACGCGCGCTCCGGGTCTGACGCGAGCGCCGGCCTGACGCGAGCGGGTGCGCCTGACGGGAGCCGGTGCCCGGTCGGGCCTCCGGCACGGTGCAGCGAGAAAGCCGTCACGGTCGTCACTAAGCCGCGCGAAAGCGGGCGCTACGCTGACCGCGAGGGGTAACTCAGGGGGGTCCCCCGGGGGTTCCATCGCGCGAGACTAGGAGGGCGGCATCTACGCTCTCCCCATGCAGACCCCGCCTGCGTACACCGCGGGGCGCGTCGAGGTCTTCCGCCTTCCCGCCGGCCGGGCGGAGCCCGACGAAATCGCCGTCGAAGAGCCGCTCGAGATCCGAGTCAACGGCATGCCGGTCGCGGTCACGATGCGCACGCCCGGCCACGACGAGGAGCTCGCGCTCGGGTTTCTGCTCTCGGAGAGGATCGCGCCGCGCGGGGCGGGCGCGCCGGCGGACCTCGCCGCAAACACGATCGAGGTCGACGTGCCGGGGTTCGACCCGGAGCGCCTTCGCCGCAGCTTCTACACGACCTCTTCCTGCGGCGTCTGCGGCAAGGGAGCGCTCGAGGCCGTTGCCGTGGACGCGCCGCGCGTGGAGAGCGACCTTCGCGTCCCGGCGTCCCTCGTCGGCGCGCTCCCGGAACGCCTCCGCGAGGCCCAGCGGACGTTTGCGGCGACGGGGGGACTCCACGCGACGGGTCTCTTCGACGCGACGGGAGAGCTCTTGTGCGTGCGCGAGGACGTCGGCCGCCACAACGCGATGGACAAGGTGGTCGGGTGGGCGCACGGGCAGAGACTGCTTCCGCTTTCCGCCCACCCGATGTGCGTGAGCGGACGGCTCTCCTTCGAGCTCGTCCAGAAGGCCGCCGTCGCCGGCTGCCCGCTCGTCGTGGCCGTCGGCGCCCCTTCGACGCTCGCGGTCGAGCTCGCCCGTGACCGGGGGCTCACGCTCTGCGGCTTCGTCCGCGACGGCCGTGTCAACGTGTACTCGGAGCGGTGGCGGATCGAGGGGTGACCGGCGCGCTCCTCGTCGGCGGGGCCAGCCGCCGCTTCGGGTCGCCGAAGGCTCTCGCCTGCCTGGAGGGCGAGACGCTCGCCGAGCGGGCGCACCGCACGCTCGCCGAGGCCTGCGAGCACGTGATCGTCGTGGGCAAGCGCGACGACGGGCTGGAGCTTCCCTTTCCCGTCGCCGACGACGGAAGCGACGTCCGCGCCGCCGTCATCGGCGTCGCCGCCGCGCTCCGTCACGCCGCAGACGAGATCGTCGTCGTGCTCCCGACCGACATGCCCACCGTGACGCCCGCGTACCTCCTCGAGCTCGCCGCCGCCGTGCGCGAGGGAGCGCCGGCCGCGCACGCGCAGGCCGGCCCGCTTCCGGCGGCGCTGCGCCGCTCGCTCCTCCCCGTGCTCGAGCGCCGGATCGCGGAGGGAACGTACGCCCTGAGGGACGCGATGCGAGAGCTCGGCGCCCGCGTCGTGCCCGGGAACCCCGTTCTCCTGCGGAACGTAAACACCCGCGATGACCTGGCACGCCTGTAGGTCGCTCCTCGCCGTCGCGGCGACCGTCCTCCTTCTCGCGCCCGCTGCAGGGGCGAAGGGGTCGGCGTCGCTCGAGATCTGCGGCGCGGACGGCTGCCGTTCGATTCACGCGGCGGGCGACCGGCCGGGTGCGAACGCGAAGCTCGTCTTCGGTGTCCTCGACGAGGCGACCGCCTCCACGTCGTACACCCACGCGCCTGCGCCGGCGCCCTTCTACACGCTCGAGGTGAGGGCCGAGGGCCTCGACCTCCGCGAGCCGCAGACGTACGTGCCGCGTCGGAGCGCGCTCTCGCAGGGGACGAGCTGGGTCGCGGTGCGACCGACGCTCGCGCGCTCGCTCGAACGCGCCACGGCGGGTCTCACGCCCACACCGGCGCCGACCGTCCGGCGCGCCACCGTCGCCGGTGTCGCCGTGGCCGATCCCACGCCCTACGCCCGCCTGCTCGAGCTCCCGCCGACGCGCGCTCGCCCGGCTCCCCAGTCTCCGTACGTCGAGATCGCGCTGCGCGGAGATCGCGTCTCGCCGTGGACGGATCCCCGGCGACCGCTGCGCTTCTTCGTGCACGACGAGCTCGTCCAGAACGGGCCTGACTGGCTGCACGTGCCCCCCGACCTCGCCGCCACGGTCGCCCGCGATCTCACCGCTGCTGGCAGGCACGAGCGGGATCGCGGCCTTGCCTCCATCTCGACCGCGGCCCTGCTCGCGGGCGGGCTCCTCCTCGTCGCGTGGATGACGCTCGCCCGGGCGCGCCGCGCGGCCGCGCGGCGCGCGCCACGCCCTAGCGGGCAGCGACGTCCGCGAGCGCGCGCGAGGTGAGGATGCGGTCTCGGTCGGCGCCTGTGCCCACCATGCAGACCTCGACGCCCAGCTCGCGCTCGATGACCTCCACGTAGCGCCGGGCCGCTTCCGGAAGCTCGGCCAACGAGGCCAGTCCGTCGAGGGGCTGCTGCCACCCGGGCAACGTCTCGTAGACCGGGCGCGCGTGGTGGAAGTCGCTCTGGTGGGCCGGAAAGTGGGGGGTGGTCGTCCCGTGGGGGAGGCGGTAGGCGACGCAGACCGGAACCTCGCGGAAGGCGGAGAGCACGTCCAGCTTGGTGAGGACGAGCGAGCTCAGACCGTTGATGCGGACGGCGAAGCGGAGCGCCACGAGGTCGAGCCAACCGCAGCGCCGCTCGCGCCCAGTGGTCGTCCCGTACTCGCCGCCGAGCTCGCGCACGCGCGCCTGCTCGGGCCCCTCGATCTCCGTGGGGAACGGCCCCTCGCCGACGCGCGTGACGTACGCCTTGGCCACTCCTACGACCCGGTCGATACGCGTGGGGCCGATCCCCGTGCCGGTCGCGGCGGCGCCGGCCGTCGGGTTGGACGACGTGACGAAGGGGTACGTGCCGTGGTCGAGGTCGAGCAGCGTCCCCTGCGCCCCTTCGAGCAGGACGCGCCGGCCCTGCCGGAGCGCCTCGTCGACGAGGAGCGACGTGTCGGCGACGTACGGCCGGAGGCGCACGGCGAGCACCTCCACGGCCTCGCCGACCTCCTCCACGCCCAGCGCCTCCGCGCCGTACAGCCGCTCGAGGACCGCGTTCTTCTCGGCCAGCGCAGTCGCGATCTTCTGGCGGAGGATCTTCGCGTCGAGGACGTCCTGGACCCGGATGCCGATCCGTGCGGCCTTGTCGGCGTAGGCGGGGCCGATCCCCCGCCGCGTGGTTCCGATCTGGAGCCTCCCGAGCCGCCGCTCGCTCGCAGAGTCGATCGCGACGTGCCACGGCATGATCAGGTGGGCGTTGCCCGAGACGCGGAGGCCCTTCGTCTCGATCCCGCGCTCCTCCAGGCCGTCCAGCTCGCGAACGAGGAGCTCCGGGTCGACGACGCACCCGGCTCCGACGACGCACGTCTTTCCCGCGTACAGGATTCCCGAGGGGATGTGGTGGAGCTTGTAAGTCTCCCCGTCCCGCACGATCGTGTGCCCCGCATTGGGGCCGCCCTGGTAGCGGCCGACGACGTCGGAATGCTCGGCCAGGAGGTCGACGACCTTGCCCTTCCCCTCGTCACCCCACTGG
>JACVSB010000217.1 GCA_014534155.1 Thermoleophilia bacterium | reverse complement strand
GCTCCGTTGTACGTGCAGACGACGACCGACACGAGGGGAGCCGATGCGGGTGGTTCGTCCACCTGCTCGTACGCGCGGCGGAGGGATTGCAGCGCGGGTTTCGGGTGCCGGCCGCGATCGGTCATTCCGAAGTCCCAGTCGCGGACCTCGTCCTCGCCGCGGTGCCATTCGTCCGTCCACGCGAAGACGAACGACCCGGCACAACCGGCGGCGAACGCGGCCTCGACCTGGGAAGCGACGACGGTTGCCTGTCGAGCGACGCCGCCGCGGCGGCTGTCGAAGCCGAGTTCCGCGAGCACGAGTGGTTTCTCGCCGGCGAGATTCTGCAGACGCGCGAGGTAGCGAACGACGGCCGGCCCGTGATCGAGGTAGAGGTTGAACGAGAGGAAGTCGAGGAAGGGGAGCCGGAGGTACTCCGTGCTCGGGTAGTTGACGTACGTGACGAGGGCCGCCGGATCTTCCGTCCGCACACCGCGTGCGAGGCGCTCGAGAAAGCGCTCGACGTTGCGCCGCCCCTGCCAACGGACGATCGGAGTCGGAATCTCGTTACCGACCGCGAAGCAGAGGACGGCAGGATGGCCTGCGCAGCCCGCAGCCTGCGTGCGGACGCTCGTCTCGACACGAGCGGCAAGGGCGCGGTCGGGAAGCACAGCGACGTGCTGCTCCCAGGCAAGCCCGACCATCACCCAGAGGCCGTGGTGAAGCGCCTCGTCGAGGAACCATCGCGGCGGCGCCGTGTACGTGCGGATGGCGTTGATCCCGTTCGCCGCCATCGCCGCGAAGTCGTCTCGCACGCGCTCGCGCGTGCCGAACCGCGCCCCCTCGCGGTCGGGGGCGAAGGTCCCGTACGTGACGCCGCGAAGCCACACGCGCTCGTTTTCGATCGCGAGGAACTTCCCGTCGACGTACGGGCGCACCGGGGCGCACAGGCCACTCGCAGCGCGTGGGCGCCCGACCCACTTGGAATTGCCGCTCGTTTCCGCACAGGCTCGTTGCTGAGCCGGTTGCGCAGCCAGTGCTTCTCCGCTCCTCTCGCCGACGGACCTGCAGTCGCTATCGGCAGGAGATTGCGCGCCTTGAACCGCTCTCCCCGTACGCAGAGGCATCGTTCTCTGCCCGGGGTTCGAGCGTGAACCGCTCGACCTTAGAGGAGCCTCGCGGAACTGGCCGGCCGCCGCCGTGGCCGGACGTTCGTACGAGGAACGAGGCCGGGCGCGCTCACCGCTGCGGCTACAGGCGGCGCGACCCGGCCTCTCGCTGCTTTACCCGGAAGTATCGAATCTGAAATGGAAGTGCAAGCGTTTTTTCAACAACGCTGAAGCGGCGGTGGACACGGGGCGGCGCCGGGCATAGATTCGGCCGGCTACGTAGCGCGGCGGGGCCGTGCGGCAGCCCCGCCCTTTCTTTGGGGGACCAAAGAGGAGGGGGCGGCGAATGCCGCCCCCTGCGCGGTCCGTAGGCTGCGGCCTCCTACGGCTGCCGCGTTGCCGGGTAAACGCCCCTCAACATCCCGGCTCTCCCCACTATGCGGATGAACCTGGCCCTGCGCGTACCCCACAAGGGTGAAAAAGTGAAGCTCGGATGTGAACCACCGAACGGGGAGTGGAATCAAGCGCCGACCCCGGCGGATACTCCTTCCAGAGCGGCAAATGGCAAAGCGCCGGGGCCCCGATGCGGCGGGGGCTCACGCAGAGCCAAGCGCCGGGGCCCCGATGCGGCGGGGGCTCGGGCAAAGAGATGCGGAGCCGGGGCCCCGATGCGGCGGGGGCTCAGGCAAGAGAGTGCGAGGGCGGGCAGCGGCGGCCCGCCCTCGCCGTTTAAGCGCGGACGTGCCTGCGGCGAAGCACGCGCTCGTCGCCGAGGCGGCGCGTGAGACCGTCCGCGTCGAAGCGCTCGAGCAGGAGCTGCGCCGGCCGCCTCCCCGTCCCGAGCAGGTCGCGGAAGCGCGCGAGGCGGATCGAGCCTGCCCGCGCGCACTCGTCGCTCAGCAGGCGGCGGGCGTCGTCGTACGCCGCGCGGCCGAGCGCGAGCCCGTCGCCGAGCCGGACGAGCCGCCCCTCGCCCTCGAGGTAGCGCGCGAGCGCCGGATCCTCGACGCGGACGGGCTCGAAGCCCGCTTCCTCCAGCGTCCGCTCGAGCTCGGCGGCCGCCTCCGCGCGCTCGCCCAGCTCGGCCGCGCGGCCGGGCCGGTAGACCCGCCCGCCTCGAAGCTCGAAGGGGAGGAGCGCGAGCACGTCACGGAGCCACGGCTCCGCGGGCGCCGGAACACCCGGGTCGAGCGGGTCGGCACCCGTAAGCCGGGCGTCGAGCTCCGAGCGGAGCTCCTCGAGCCAGGCACGGGAGAAGAGCCACTCGCCCGCACGCTCCAGCTCGCGGGGCTCGTCGCCCAGAAGGTGGCGGAGGGAGGCGGCGTGCACGGGCGCGTGCACCACCGCTTCGATCTCGCCGCGCTCGAGCAGGGCGAAGCGTCGAGGGTCGGCGTGGCGCGGGGGTCGGGGGTCGAGGACGAGGGCGCCTCCCACGGTCGTCCGCTCGCGCAGGACGAGCCGGTCGCCGCGCGCGGCAACCGCGGGCGTGACCAGGCGAATCTGCGCGTAGCGCTCGCCCGCCCGGACAACGCGCGCGAGGTGCTCGGCCGTCCCGTGATGCACGTGCAGGCGCGTTCCGTCGGCGATCGGCGCGAGCTCCGTCAGCGCGACGTCCAGGCGGTAGCTGACGGGGAAGGCGCCGGGCTCGACGAGCGCGTGGCCCCGCTCGAGCTCGCGCCGCTCGACACCGGGGAGCGAGACGGCCACGCGCTGTCCCGCCGCCGCCCGCTCGACGGGGTGGTCGTGCACCTGCACGCTTCGGATCCGCACGCGGCGCCCGCCCGGCTCGACCGCGAGGACGTCGCCGTCGCCGACCGAGCCCGACCAGAGCGTTCCGGTCGCGACCGTCCCGATTCCCCGGAGCGTGAAGACGCGGTCGAGGAAGAGGCGCGTTGCCTGCGCCCGGTCGCGGCGCTCGACGCGCGCGGCGACACCCGCCAGCGCCTCGCGGAGCTCGTCGAGGCCCGCGCCCGTGCGCGCGCTCGTCGCGACGGCGGGCGCGCCGGGGACGAGCTCGCGCGCCTCCTCCAG
>JACVSB010000249.1 GCA_014534155.1 Thermoleophilia bacterium | reverse complement strand
CAGCTCGTCGCCGGAGACTCGGTCTCGCGCGCCCTCTACGCCGGAGACGACACGACCGATCTCGATGCCTTCCGCGGCCTCCGCGACAGCGGCCTCGAGCTGGCCGTCTGCGTGGCGGTCGCCTCGGAGGAGGCTCCGAGCACCCTCGTCGCGGCCGCCGACCTCGTCGTGCCCGGCACCGAGGGAATGCTCGAGCTCCTGCGCGGGCTCTAGCTAAGCGCCTTCGCCTCGTGCCGGAGCACGTCCCAGGCCCGCCGCACGTCCTCCTCGCGTGTCCGCGCGTTGCCGACGGCGAGCCGAAGGACGGTGCGACCGTGAAGCCGCGTCGAGGAGATGAAGATCTCGCCGCTTGCGTTGACGCGCTCGACCAGCTCGTCGTTGGCGGCGTCGTCTCGGGCGAGGCGGAAGCACACGACCGAGAAGGGCCGCGGCGCGACGACCTCCCAGCCAGGCTCGGCCTCGACCCACTCCTGGAAGAGCCCCGCCAGCCGGACGGCCTCGCGGATGCGCGTCTGGACGCCCTCGCGCCCGTAGCAGCGCAGCACGGCCCACAACTTGAGGGCGCGGAAGCGCCGGCCGAGCGCCGGGCCGTACTCGCTCAGGTTCGTTCCCTCGTCCGCCGGCGTCCGGAGGTACTCGGGAACGAGGGTGAACGCCGCCCGCAGCGCCTCGGGACGGCGTGTCCACAGACAGGAGCAGTCCATCGGCGTCAAGAGCCACTTGTGCGCGTTGACGACGAGGGAGTCGGCACGCTCGACACCGGCCCGCGACCAGGCAAGCTCCGGGCAAATCCAGGCGGCACCCGCATACGCAGCGTCGACGTGGAGCCAGACGCCCCCGCGCGCGCACGCGTCAGCGAGCTCCGGAACGGGGTCGACGGACGTCGTCGACGTCGTCCCGACCGTCGCGACCGCGGCGCAAGCGCCGTCGAGATCGAGCGCGTCGGGCCGCAGGCGGAACGCGTCGTCGACGGGAACCTCCCGGAGCTCGAGCTCGAGCAGACGAGCCGCCTTCGCAACGGAGGAGTGGGCTTGTTCGGAGCAGACGACGGCCCGCGCGCCGGGGCGGGCATGGCGGGCAGCCGCGAGCGCGGCAATCGTCGACGTGGAGGCGGTGTCCTCGATGTGTCCGTGCCACGCCGCCGGGAGGCCGAGGAGCTGGGCGAGCCAGTCGAGCGTCAGTTCCTCGAGCTCGGTCAGCGCGGGCGAGGAGCGCCAGACGAAGCCGACGCCGTTCAGCGCGGCGACGAGCAGCTCCGCGAGAATCCCCGGCTCCGACCCGGTCGTCGCGAAGTAGGCGAAGAAGCGCGGGCTCTGCCAGTGGGTGATCCCGCCCAGCAGGACGTCGTCGAGGTCGCGGAGAACCGCCTCGAACGACTCGGGGACCTCGGGCGGCTCGGCCGGAAGCCGCGCGCGAATCTCGCCGGGCTCCGGCTGGGCGAGGACGGGGAGCTCGCCGACCCGCTCGAGGTAGCGCGCGACCCACTCGACCGCGAGAGCGCCGTCCGCTCGAAAGCGATCCTCCACCGGCGCTAGCGAAGAAGCGCCTCGAGCTCCGGCCACGGCCGCGTGTTCAGCACCTGCTCCTTCGTGAGCCACGCGCGGCGTGCCTGTGCCACGCCCAGCTCGACGTTCTCGAGCTCGCGGATGCGGTGAGCGTCGCTCGAGACGACGATCCGGGCGCCGGCCTCGCCGGCCGCACGCGCGTGGACGTCCCGCAGGTCGAGGCGATCGGCCTGGGAGTTGATCTCGAGCGCCGTACCGGTCTCGACCGCCTTAGTCACCACGCGCTCGATGTCGAGCTCGGCGCCCGCCCGCCGGCCGATCTTGCGTGCGGTGGGGTGCCCGATGCAGTTCACGCGCGGGTGCTCCATCGCCGCGAGCACGCGCTCGGTCGGGGTCACGTCGAAGGCGCGATGAAGCGAGGCGATCACCCAGTCGCAGAGCGCAAGCTGCTCCTCAGGGGCGTCGAGCGAGCCGTCGGGCGCAATGTTGACCTCGATTCCTCGCAGGATCCGAAAGGGCGCCAGCTGCCCGTTCAGCGCCTCGATCACGTCGGTCTGCGCCTCGAACCGGCCCTCGCGCAGGTAGTGCGAGTGATCGGTGACGGCGAGGTAGTCGTAACCGCGCGCCTGGGCGGCGCGTGCCATCTCCTCGAGCGAGTGGTCGGCGTCGGCCGACCAGCTGGAGTGCGAGTGAAGGTCGCCGCGCAGGTCGCCGGCCTCGACGAGAGCGGGAAGCATGCCGTCGCGGGCTGCCTCAAGCTCCCCACCGTTCTCGCGCAGCTCGGGCTCGATGTACGGGTACCCGAGCAGCCGGTAGACCTCCTCCTCCGTCTCGGCCGTCTCGACTCGTCCACTCTCGACGACGAGAACGCCGTACTCCGAGACCGAGAGGCCGCGCCTGACGGCGTCCTCCCTGAGCTCGTGGTTGTGCTCCTTCGAGCCGGTGAAGTGCTGCAGGAGGTTGCCATAGGCGTCGCGAGGAACGACTCGCAGGTCGAAGCGGAGACCGTTGTGCCAGACGATCGTCGCCTTCGTCGGCCCATGCGCGACCACCTCCGCCACGCGCTCGTGCCCGACGAACTCCT
>JACVSB010000057.1 GCA_014534155.1 Thermoleophilia bacterium | reverse complement strand
CCCGGCCTACCCGTCGCACTCGCGCGCGGCCGCGACGATCGCCTCGACGAGCTCGGAGGCGATGCGATCCTTCATCACGTAGCCCGACCCCCCGGCGGCGCGCGCAGCGGCGATGTCCGCGGGTGAGTTCGAGCCCGTGAGGAAGAGGACGCACGTGTCTGGCACCTCCGTGCGGATTCGGCGGGTGGCATCGAACCCGTTCATCACGGGCATGGAGATGTCCATAAGGACGACGTCGGGGCGGTGCGCGGCCGCGAGCGCGGCCGCCTCCTCGCCGTTGGCCGCGCGCGCGACCACCTCGATGCGCGCGTCGGTGCTGAGGAACGCGCTCACGCTGTCGGCGAAGAGATCGTGGTCGTCGGCGATGACGACGCTGAGATGGCGGGACCCCATAGTGCAAGCTTAATGAAGCTCGATCAGGAAATGTCAAACTCCGAGGCGCGGGCGCGAGGACGAATGGCGAGGCCGCGCTCGACCCCGACGTGCTCGACCTGGAGCGTCGTGTGCTCGATCGCGAAGCGCTCGCGCAGGACGTGCTCGAGCTCGAGCCGGATTCTGTGGCAATCTGCGCCGCGCTCGACGAGGACGTGCGCCGAGAGGGACGGGAAGCCGCTCGTCACCGTCCAGACGTGGACGTCGTGAGCCTCGACGACTCCGGGGTGCTCGGCGAGCGTGCGCCCGACGGCGCCGGGCGGGGCGGACGCCGGAGCGCCCTCCAAGAAGATCCGGCCGGACTCCTTGAGCAGGGACCACGCCGCGGCGACGGCAAGGCCCGCGACGAAGAGCGATGCCACGGCGTCCAGGCGGTGCCACCCCGTGGCCAGGATGAGACCCGCCGCGACGGCCGTCCCCGCAAAGGCCGCTGCGTCCGTCGCCACGTGGAGGTAGGCGCCGCGCACGTTCAGGCTCTGGCGTTGCGCGCGGGCGAGAAGCGCCATAACCGCAAAGTTCATGGCGACTCCGGCGACGGCGACGGGCAGGACGAGGAGCGCATCGACGTCAGGCGGGTGAAGCAGGCGAGCAACAGCCTCGAACGTGATCCAAAGGGCGACGAGCGCGAGCGCGATCCCGTTCGCCTG
The DNA here is from genome assembly GCA_014534155.1 of Thermoleophilia bacterium. Next base: position 7,518 of record JACVSB010000057.1, on the reverse strand, counting down.
CGCGGCGAGGATCTCCGCGCGCCCGAATCCGAACGTCCAGCGGCCGCGCGGCGGGCGCCCGGCGGCCCACGAGGCGAGGAGCGCGAGGGCGAGCGCGCCCGCGTCGGTGAGCATGTGCCCGGCGTCTGCCAGGAGCGCGAGCGAGCGCGCGAGGATCCCGACCGTGACCTCGACCGCGGTGAAGAGGACGAAGAGGCCGAGGGCGAGCGCGAGGACGTGACGGTCTAGAGCACGCGGGTCATGCCCGTGCTCGCCCGGCTGCGAGTGGACGTGCATCAGGGCGATTGTGCCGCCCGCGCGAGGATCGAGGCCACGCGCGCTGCCTCCCCGCGCACGTCGTAGCGCGCGGCGGCGAGGCGCGCGGCCGCGTTCGGCGACGGCAGGCGTGCCGCGGCCGCGAGGCCGGCCTCGATCGATTCCACGCTCGTCGGTTCCACGAGTACGCCGGCCTCCGGAGAGACGAATTCCGGCGGTCCCCCGACCCTCGTCGCGACGACGGAGCGCTCGCCGGCCATGGCCTCGAGGAGGGCGAGGCCGAAGGGCTCGACGAGGCTGGGCTGGCAGAGGACGTCGCACGCGGCTACCCAGTCGGCCACGACGGCGTGCTCGACGCGTCCCGTGAGGAGAACCCGCTCGCGGCCCTCCAGTTGCGGGCGCACCGGACCATCCCCAACGAAGGCGAGCGTTCCATGGCCGAGCCGGCCGAAGGCGTCAGCCAGGCGGACGACGTTCTTCCGCGCGTCGAGCGAGCCGACGCAGAGGAAGAAGGGAGGCTCACCACCCCACGCGAGAGAGCTCCGCGCTTGCTCGGCGTCGCGAGGGCGGAAGCGGTCGAGGTCGACGCCCGCCGAGACGACCTCGACACGCTGCGTCAGCTTCGGGAAGCGCGTCGAGAGCTCGCGCCGCAGGTAGTCGGAGACGGCGATCACCTCTCGGGCGCGCGCGAGGACGAGGCGCGTCAACAGCCCGACGCCGGGAATCCGGCCGACGTTGCGCACGTCGCGCCCGTGCGCGGTCACGACGAGGGGCGCGCTTGCCGCCACGCCCGCTGCTGCCGCCGCGACGCCTGCGGGCACCAGGTAGTGCGCGTAGACGACGTCAGGCCGGCAGCGCGCGCGTCGGAGCGCGTCGGCCAGAAGCCGGGCCTGCTTCCCCGCCGAGCCGGCCCGGCGATCGACCACCGCCGGGACGATCTCGTGTCCGAGGCGCGAGAGCTCGCGCGCGAGATCGGCGACGAACGTCCCGAAGTCGGGATCGCCGGGGCCGGGGTACATCGACGAGACGAGGAGGATCCGCACAGCGGCGCGGACGCTAACGTCCGCCCGTCGTGGCCGTCAGGCGGCGCTGCGCCAGCGGCGAGCCTCGCGGTCGAGGCGATCCTCGGCGCGGGCGCGCGTGATGATTTCGTTCGATGGGCCGTGCGCAGCGCGGGCGCGCGCGATTCGCGACTCTGTCCAGAGCTCTTCGATCCGCGCCGTGAGCCGGGCCGCCTCCGCTGACTTCTCCACGTCGTAGCCCTCGGAGAGGGCTTCCCAGAGCTCGCTTCTCTGCCGCGACGCCTGTTCGAGCTCGCGACGAATTTCCTTCATCGTCCGCACACCGGGGAAAACGCCTGCGTGGGCCCCCGTATTCCGCCTCGAGCCCCCCTCGCGGGAAGCCGGACGACGAACTGGTGGCTGTTCGCCGCGCCGGCCGCGAGGTAGGTGAGCGCGCCGCCGTGCGCCTCGACGATGGCGCGGGCGATCGAGAGGCCGAGCCCCGTCGAGTCGGAGCGCCCGCTCGCATGGCTGAACGGCGCGAACATCTCGTCCGCGTACTCCGGACGGACGCCCTTGCCCTCGTCGCCCACCCACGCGACGGCGTCGCCGCCCTCGCGGAAGCAGCGCACGGTGACGCCTCCGTCGCCGTGCCGGATCCCGTTCTGGAGGAGATTCGAGAAGACCTGGACGACCCGGTTTCGGTCGACGGAGACGAGCGGGTCCTCCTCGACCCGGATCTCGATCTCGCGGCCCTCCGAATCGATCGCTTGACGCCCGCGCTCGACGACCTCCGAGAGCGGAAGCTCGCGCCGCCTGAGCTCGATTTTCCCTCGCCTGAAGCGCGAGAGCTCCAGGATGTCCTCAGTCAGCTCGAACAGGCGCTCGGCCTGCTCCTCCATGATTGCGAGCATCTGCTCGCGGTCGCCCTCGGCGAGCGCGACGTCTCGGCGCCGGAGCGTCTTCATGGCGCCGATCATCCCGGCGAGCGGGGTCCGGAGCTCGTGCGAGACGTTTGCGAGGAGCTCGTCACGCATCCGATCGAGCTCGCGCATCCGCGCAAGCGCCTGCTGCTGCTGCTTGAAGAGCGCCGCCTGCGCGAGGGCGGCGGCGATCTGGCCTTCGACGCGCTCGAGCAGCGGAAGCACGGAGTCGAGCCACCGCCGCGGCCGCGTGTCTTGTAGCCCTACCGCGGCCAGGACGTCGTCCTGCCAGCGCACGGGGAGGGAGACGACGGAGACGGAGTCCGCGTGCTCCAGGTAGGAGCGGATCTCGGCGGGCGCCTGGTCGCGGTGCTCGAACACCACCGGCGCGCGCAGCTCGAAGACGCGTCGCGCGACCACGGTCGGCGGCTGCACGCCCAGCGGCCGGGTATCACCCCGGTGCCACTCGACGAGCAGCGAGCGGCCCTCCTCTCCCGGCTTCAGCTGGATGACGCTGCGCGATGCGCCCGTCGCCCGCCCGAGCTCGTCGACGGTGTACTGGAGGACGTCGTCTAGGTCGAGCGTGGAGCGCACGCGCTCGGCGATCCGAAGGGCGGCCGCGTCGTAGGCGCCGGCGCGTGCCGGCCGGGCCGTGCTCGTCGTCTCGCCGGCCTGGGTAGGGGTCACCTAGGCAGATCGGATACCCAACGTTCGTGCCGGGTAACCGCGGCACCGGCCGCGAGGAAGCCGGTGAGAGGACTCGAACCTCCAACCGTCGCCTTACAAGAGCGCCGCTCTACCAGTTGAGCTACACCGGCCGGTGCCCCAATCGTACCGCGGGGTGGTCCGAGGCCCGCTCCCTCAGAGCAGGACCTGCCGCTCCTGCTGGTGCGTCAGGACCTTCCGCTTCACTCGCTGGAGGGCATTGTCGATCGTCTTCGTGTCACACCCCAGCTCGAGGGCCATCTGCTCATACGAGAGACCCTCCATGTACAGGCGCAGCGCGTCGGCCTCGAGCCGCGAGAGCCCGGTGCCGAGCGTGAAGACGAGCGTCTGCAGCTCCTGCGTCGAGATGACGCAGATCGCGGGGTCGTCGACCCCCGGCCCGGGCAGGGCGTCGCCGATCGTGGAGTCCCCGTCCTCCTGCCCGGCCGGTGTCTGGCTGAACGAGACGTAGCCGTTCAGCGGCTGGTGCTTGAAGCGCGTGGCCGCCTTGATCGCCGTGATGATCTGCCGCGTGATGCAGAGCTCCGCGAAGCTGCGAAACGACGTCTCCTTGTCGGCGCGGAAGTCCCGAACCGCCTTGTAGAGCCCGATCAGGCCCTCCTGGATGAGATCGTCCGCGTCGCCGCCGGCGATGAAGTACGAGGCGGCCTTGAGGCGGACGAAGCCGGTGTAGCGACGGATCAGCCCCTCGAGCGCCGCCTGGTCGCCGTTCCGGGCGCGGATGACGAGGCGGACGTCGTCTGCCTCTCGCTGAAGCCGGTCGGGCGAGCGAGCGGTGACCTGCTGCGGACGCGGCATCGCTTCCTCCGTGGTGGCGGAAGGAAAGGGTTCGTCCGCGCAGCGGGAAACCCTAACCCTCAGGTTGAAGGTGAAGGGACCGTAGCAAGGGCCTGTGGAAAAATCAAGCGCCCCCACGGCGCCAGCGCTCGAGCCGCTCGCGCGTCTCGGCGTCGAGCGAATCCTCGACGCGCGACCGGAACGGCGCCGCGGGGACGGCCGACGAGCCGGAGAGCTCCGCCGCGAAGTCCTTCGACGCGCGCCTGGTCACCTCCTGCCCCGCGGTCGTGCGAATCTCCTCGTCCGACGAGACGAGGCACACACGCTCGGCCGCGCGGTGACTCGCCGCCAGGCGCTCGAGCACGTCGTCGGCGTTGCGCGCGTAGCGGACGGAGAGCGACCCGCGCACCTCGTCGCGCCCGGCACCGTCGAAGACGACGACCCCGCGGGCGCCCCGGAGCGCGACGAAGCTCGCGAGGCGGTCCACGAGCTCTTCCGGCGCCCCGAACGATCCCGCGTTCAGGAGGTTCCATCCGTCGAAGAGGTAGAGCGTCGGCTCGACCACGGGCTAGACGCGCTGGCGGGCGGCCTCGAAGAGGGCGATCCCGGCCGCGACGCTCACGTTCAGCGACTCGACCGATCCCGCGAGCGGGATTGCGAATCCGTCGTCGCACGCTCGACGAACCCCGGGCCGGATTCCCCGCCCTTCCGAGCCGAAGACGAGGAACGTCCCGATCGTGAAATCCGCCGACCAGACAGGAGTGCGAGCGTCTCGCTCGGCCGCCCACGCCCACAGATCTCCCGACTTCGTCTCTGCCAGGTAGCGCCCGAGGTTGACGACGACCGCGACGGGGAGGTGCTCGACGGCCCCGGCCGAGGCGCGGGAGACAGCCGGAGTGACGCGCGCCGAGCTTCGCTCGGGGAGGACGACGCCGGTCGCGCCGGCGCCCTCGGCGCTCCGGCAGACCGCACCGAGGTTGTGAGGGTCGGTCACCTGGTCGAGACACGCGAGGAGCGGCCTCGGGGCGGCAGCCAGCTCGTAGGCGTCCGCGTACCGGTACGGCTCGCAGAAGGCGACCACGCCCTGGTGGTCGCGCGTGCCCGCTGCCGCGGTGAGCGCCGATTCCGGTCGCATGTGGACGCGGATGCCGCGAGCCTCTCGAAGCCACGCCTCGGCGGCGAGTGCCCGCTCGCTCGCGTCGAGCTCGAGGACCTCCCGCCGTCCTGCCCGCAGGAGCTCGCGGACAGGCCGGCGCCCGTAGACGAGCTCGCGCCTCACGTGCGAGGCACGAGCCGGAAGCCGTCGGGGACGTCCTGGACCTCCCAGCCGGCATCCGCGATCGCGGCGCGCAGGAGGTCCGCCTCCGCGAAGTCGCGCTTCTCGCGCGCCGAGCGGCGCGCCTCGGCCAGCTCCCGCACGTCCGCGGGCGCGTCGTCGGCAGGGGCGATGCCGAGGCCGAAGACGGCAAGACCGCGGGCGAGCTCCTCGCGCCGCCCGGCAGCGCGCCACTCGTGCAGGATCGCGAGCGCGGCCGGGGTGTTGAAGTCGTCCTCGAGCGCAGCCTCGAACTCCTCCCACGAGGCGCCGGTGCGCCGCCGGTTCACGACGCGGAAGGCTGACCGGAACTCCGCCGCCTGAACCGCGGCCCCCTCCATCGCCTCGTCGGAGAACTCGAGTGGGCTGCGGTAGTGCGCTCCCGCGAAGAAGACGAGGAGCGCCTCCCGACCCCAGCGGGCGAGCGCGTCCTTGAGCGAGATCATGTTCCCGGCCGACTTCGACATCTTCTCGGCGGCCAGCTCGACGAGCCCCACGTAGGCCCACGTATCCGCAAACGGCCGTCCCGCGCCGCGTGACTGCGCGAGCTCGTTCTCGTGGTGAGGGAAGCGCAGGTCGAGCCCGCCGCCGTGGATCTCGAACTGCGGCCCCAGGTGCTTCTCGGCCATGGCGGAGCACTCGATGTGCCAGCCGGGCCGGCCGCGTCCCCACGGGGACTCCCACGAGGTGTCCTCGTGCGGCTTGGCCGCCTTCCAGAGGGCGAAGTCGCGCGGGTCCTCCTTGAGGGCGCTCGGCTCCTGTGAGCGCATCTCGTCGGGGTTCGCGCGCGAGAGCGCTCCGTAGGACGGGAAGGCCGAGACGCGAAAGTAGACGTCGCCCGCTGACTCGTAGGCGACCCCGCGGGCGAGGAGCTCGCGGATCAGCCCGATGATCTCCGGAATGGTCTCGGTCGCGAGCGGCTCGACGTCCGGGCGGCCAAGGCCGAGAGCGTCCGTGTCCTCGACATACCAGCTGATCCCGCGCCGCGCGAGCTCGGCGCTCGCGATCCCCTCCCGGGCCGCGGCGTCGTAGATCTTGTCGTTCACGTCGGTCACGTTCTCGACGAGCTTCACGTCGTAACCGCGCCCTGCCAGCCACCGCTTCAGCCACAGGTAGACGACGTACGGCCGGGCGTTTCCGACGTGGATCCGCTGGTAGACCGTGGGCCCGCAGACGTACATGCGGATAGGGCCGGGCGCCGCCGGCAGCTCTTCCTTGCGGCGCGTAAGCGAGTTGTAGAGGAGCACGGGGTCACCCTAGGCGGCGAAGCGCCTCCGCGCGGGGAAGCGCGGCGAGCACGGTCCAGAGCTCGGGCCCGCGCTCTCGCCCGGTGAGCGCAAGGCGCACGGAGCGGAGGTCGACGCCTTCGGCGCGCAGGTCGTCCACGAACGCGCGCGCGGCCTCCGGGTCCAGCTCCCCGAGGCGCTCGCGCAGCGCACGGGCGCGCGCGAGAACGGCGGGTTCGAGAGCGGGTGGGTCGGGGCGTACGCGAAGCGAGCGCCCGAGGTCTCGGGCCTCGACGAGCGTGCGCGTGCCGCGAAGCGCCGGAGCGTAGGCGACCGGAACGCCGGCCGCGTGCGCAAGCTCGGCATCCGAGAGCTGCGCGATCGCCTCGACCGCGAGCCGCGCCAGGCGGTCCTCGTCGAAACGGACGTCGCCGCGGGGGAGCCCGAGCTCCTCGAGGTACCGGCGGACCGCGGCCGCCGGGATGCCACGCTTGCACAGGTCGGCCAGCGCGACGGCGCCGTGGCGCTTCGAGAGCTTCCGGCCGTCGGCGCCCAAGAGGAGCCCGTGGTGGAGGTACTCCGGCGGCTCCGCTCCCAGCGCGCGGGCCAGCGCCGCGTGCAGCGGCGTGTTGGCGAGGTGGTCCTTCCCCCGGATGACGTGCGTGACGGCGAGGTCCGCATCGTCGACGACCGAGGCGAGGTGGTACGTGGGCGACCCATCGGGCCGAAGCAGCGTCGGACGGTGCTCGTCAAGGAAGCGGACCGCCCCCTCGGCGTCCCGGTAGGCGCGGCCGGACGCGACGAGCTGCTCGCCGGCGCGTCGGTAGATCTCGCGCCGCGAGCTCTGGCGCAGCGGGCCCTCCTCCCAGACGAAGCCGAGCCAGCGGAGGTCGCGCAGGATCGCGTACTCCGCCCCTTCCCGCGAGCGCGCAGGGTCCGTGTCGTCGATCCGCAGGAGGAGGACGCCCCCGCGCTCGTCGGCGAAGCGGCGGTTGGCGACCGCCGTCAACGCGCTGCCGAGGTGGAGCGACCCCGTCGGGCTGGGCGCGAAGCGGACGCGGACCACGGCTTACGGCGAGAGACGGGGCGCGCGGCTCACACACCCATTCTTGCGGGGGCTCGCGCCCGGTGCCCGCAGCGCCCGGACCGCTATCGTCGGCCCGGGGGATGCAGGCCGGGTACGGAACGGGGTCGGAGGCGGAGCCTCCCCCGAGCACGAGGAGCGGCGAAGACCGGCTCGCGCGGGTGCTCGAGAGCGCGCACGAGGCGTTCATCTCGATGGACGCCGACGGGCT
>JACVSB010000273.1 GCA_014534155.1 Thermoleophilia bacterium | reverse complement strand
GAGGAGCAACCCCGCCGCCAGGAGGAGGAGCGCTGCCGAGCCGAGCAGCGTGCGCTGCGTGCCGAGGAGGGGAATCGTGACGATCGCCGAGACGAACGTGCCGAGGATGCTCCCGAGCGTCGAGAGCGCGTAGAGCCGTCCGGCCACCGTCCCTGCCTCGCCGACGTCCGCGAGCGCGAGGCGGATCGCGAACGGCGAGACGGCGCCGAGCAGCGTCACCGGGACGGCGAAGAGGGCAAGCGCCGAGAAGAACGAGCCCACGACCGCGCCGACCTCGACGGCGTCGAGCCCTTCGACCGCGAGGTCGAGGACCGGACGGGCGACGAAGGGCGTTGCGGCGATGAAGAGCGCGGCGACGAGGACGATCGCGCCGAGGAGGCGCGGGTGCGGACGCCGGTCGGCCACCTTGCCGCCGAGCCAGTAGCCGAGCGACAGGTAGACGAGGATGAGGCCGATGATGTTCGCCCAGACGATGGTCGAGCTTCCGAAGTAGGGGGCGAGGAGGCGAGAGGCCGCGATCTCGGTCGCGAGCGTGCCTGCGCCCGCGGTGAAAACGAGCACGCCGAGGCGCGCGCGCCCCGCGCCTGCCTGGAGCGCCGCCGAGGGGGCCGGCGCCGTCTCGCCCACGGTCACGGCGATCAGGGTGCCAGCGAGAGGACGACCACGGCGCAGTCGTCGCCGAGGTCTCCGCCCGAGAAGCGCCGGCAGTCGTCGACGAGGGCGTCCGCGAGGCGCTGGCCGCGCTCGGCTGCGTTCGCCGCCAGGAAGGCATCGAGCCGCTCCTCGCCGTAGAGCTCGCCTTCCCGGCGCGCCTCGATGACGCCGTCGGTGAAGAGCACGAGCGACGTTCCGGCCGCCATCCGCGCCTCCTCGGGCACGTACGTCTGCGCGGGCTCGACACCGAGGGCGAGCCCCGGCGCGGGGAGCACCGAGACCGAGCCGTCCGCGCTCACGAGGCGTGCGGGTGGGTGCCCCGCGCTTGCGATGCGGATCGCCTCCCGCCCCACGTCCACGACCGCGACGACCATCGTGATGAACTTCCCGAGCGCGATCTCCTCGACGACGACGTCGTTCACGCGCGCGAGCAGCGCGCCCGGCTCCGGGTACGCGCGCGCGAGCGACCTGAACGCGTACTTTGCCATCGCCATGTCGGCCGCGGCCTCGATCCCCTTCCCCGTGACGTCACCGAGGACGACGGCGAGCCGGCCGTCCTCGAGCGCGACGAAGTCGTAGACGTCTCCGCCGACGTCGACCCGCGCCGCGGACTCGTAGACGTGGCCGATGTCGAGGCCCGCGATGCGCGGCCGCTCGCTCGGGAGCAGGGACCGCTGCATCGTCTCGGCGAAGTCCTTCTGCTGCTGGTAGAGGCGGGCGTTGTCGATCGCCAGCGCTGCCTGCGCGCTGACCGCGAGCGCGGTCTCGATCGTCTCTTCGTCCAGCGGCCGCGCCGGGTCGAGCGAGAGGAGGGTCAGCGTCCCCATCGCCTCGCTGGGTGTCGCGAGCGGCAGGACGGCGGCGCTCGAGCCCTTCCGGAGGAACGGCCTGAGCACTTCCGCCCCCTCGACCACCGCTTCGCCCGTCAGGACGACCGTCTCGCGCTCCCCGACGACGCGGCGAACGAGCTCGGTCTCGACCGGCTGCGGGCACGAGAGGACGGTCACGGCCGCCGTGCGGAGCGCCTGGTCCGCGACGTGCACGGCCCGCGGCTCGAGAACGTCGCCGCGCTCGTCCGGGAGGTGGATGGCGGCGGCGTCGATCCCGAAGAGCTCGACCATCGCGGTCGCGACGGCTTCGAGCGTCGCTTCGAGCGACAGGCTGCGCGCAAAGGAGTGCGAGATCTGGAAGAGCCCCTTGAGCTGCCGCGCGGCGACGCGCTCCGCCGCGAGCGCACGCTCGCGGTCCTCACTGAGGCGCTTCGTCCGCTCGTGCAGGCGCGCGTTCTGGACCGCCACCGCGAGCTGACTCGAGAGCGCGATCAGAAGCCCCTCCTCCCCGGGCCGGTACGCACGGGGCCGCTGCTTGAAGACGGCGAGGGCGCCGATCACCTCGTCGTGGACGAGAAGCGGAAGGACGAGCGCGCGGCGGACGCGGGTCTCCCCGAGCACGTCCTCGAGGCCGCGGAGGCGGGGGTCGCGGCGCATGTCCGGGATGAAGAGGAAGCCGCGGCTCCGTGAGGGGCCGAGCGCGAGCTCGAGGAGGCGCTCGGCGAGGGCCGTGTGCGGGCCGTGGAGCCCGCTCGACGCGGCCGCGGCCAGCCGCTCGCCCTCCTTCAGGT
>JACVSB010000373.1 GCA_014534155.1 Thermoleophilia bacterium | reverse complement strand
GGTGGCTTCGGGACGCCGTCGCGCCCGGGGAGGCGTTCGAGCGGCTCGTGGACGAGGCGGAGAGGTGGGCGCCGGGAAGCGAAGGGCTCACGTTCCTGCCGTACCTCGCTGGGGAGCGGACCCCCCACGCGGACCCGCACGCGCGGGGTGCGTTCGTCGGGCTCTCGCTCCGTCACGACCGCGGGGCTCTGGTGCGGGCGTGCCTCGAAGGCGTGGCGTACGGCCTACGGGACGCGCTCGAGCTCCTGCGCGAGCTCGGCCTCGAGCCGGGGACGGCGCGTGTGTCCGGCGGCGGCGCGCGAAGTGACCTCTGGCTTCGAATCGTCGCCTCGGTCCTCGGCGTCACGCTCGAGCGCACCGCCGCCGAGGAGGGCGCCGCATACGGAGCGGCGCTTCTCGCGGGTGTGGCGGCGCGCACCTTTCACTCGGTGGAGGACGCCGTCGCCCACTCGGTGCGAGCGCAGAGCTCGGTCGACCCCGTGGACGCGTGGCGCGAGCCCTACGAGGAGGGCTACGACCGCTTCCGCCGGCTCTACCCGGCGTTGCGCGAGGTGTGAGGTACCGGCGCTTCCAGCCGCTCGCCCGGGAGGTCTCGCTCCTCGTTCTCGGGACGGCGTGGTTCGGGAAGACAACGCGAGCCGCGGCTTTCGAGCTTCTCGACGAGTGGCTCGCGCTTGGCGGGAACGCGCTCGACTCCGCGCGCGAGTACGGGCCGGCTCGTTGGGGCGAGAGCGAGGAGGTGCTCGCCGACTGGGTGCGCGACCGAGGCGCACGCTCGCGGATCGTCCTCGGGACGAAAGGAGGACATCACCGGATCGTGGGCGTGCGGCGGGTCGACCCGGACGCCATTCGCGAGGACCTCGAGGCGAGCCTCGCGACGCTCGCGGGCCGCGTGGACACGTACCTGCTCCACCGAGACGATCCCGCGCAGCCGGTCGGGCCGCTCGTCGAGCTCCTGAACGAGTACCGCCGCGATGGGAGGATCGGCGCCTTCGGCGCCTCCAACTGGCGGGCGGAGCGGATCGCGGAGGCGAACGCGTACGCCGCTTCCCGGGGCCTCGAGGGCTTCACGTTCTCGAGCTGCAACCTGGCCCTCGCGCGCCAGAACGAGCCGCCGTGGCCAGAGGCGGTCTCCGTCTCCGACCCGGCCTCGCGCGCCTGGTACGCGGAGACCCAGCTCCCCCTCTTCGCCTGGTCGGCCCAGGCGCTCGGTTGGTT
>JACVSB010000337.1 GCA_014534155.1 Thermoleophilia bacterium | reverse complement strand
TACGAGATCTCGAACGCGCCCACTGCGCTCGCGGTCGTCGGGGTCGCGTGGACGCTCCCCAACGTGCTCCTCCTCCTCGTGGGCGGCGTTCTCTCGGACCGCTTCGACCGCCGCGGCCTCATGATCGTCTCGGACGTTGTGCGCGGGGTCGCGATCGCCGCGATCGGCGTCCTGTCTGTCAACGGCTCGCTCGAGCTCTGGCACCTCCTGGTGCTCGTCGCCCTGTACGGGGCCGGCGAGGCGCTCTTCGCTCCTGCCTTCCAGGCGATCGTTCCGGACATCGTCCCGCCGGAGCACCTCGTCCAGGCCAACTCGCTCGACATGCTCATGCGCCCGCTCGCCGCGCAGCTCGCGGGGCCGGCGCTCGGGGGCCTCCTGATCGCGTGGATCGGCGCCGGCCCGGCCTTCCTCGCCGACGCGGCCTCCTTCTGGCTCTCGGCCGCGTGCCTCGCCGCCATGTCGTCCCGGCCGCTTCCCCTGCGCGCGGTGGCCGGCGCGCGGTCCGCCCTCGCCGACGTCGCGGAGGGCTTTCGCTTCGTGCGCTCGCACACGTGGCTCTGGGGGACGCTCACGGCGGCGGCGGCGTCCCTTCTCTGCTTCTACGGCCCGGTCGAGGTGCTGCTCCCGTACGTGGTCAAGAACGACCTCGGCGGCAGCTCGCGCGATTACGGCCTCGCGCTCGCGGCGATGGGAGCCGGCTCGGTGGCGGCCGCCCTCGTGATCGGCCGCCGGACGCTCCCCGCCCGCCACATCGTCTTCATGTACGTGAGCTGGGCCCTCGCGGTCGCGATGGTGTCCGTCTTCGGCGTCGCGGGTGAGCTCTGGCAGGTGATGGTGGCTGCCGTCGTGCGCGGCGTGGGGATCACGCTCGGGCTCGTCGTGTGGATGACGCTCGTCCAGACCCTCGTTCCGCGCGAGCTGCTCGGCCGCGTCTCCTCCTTCGACTGGCTCGTCTCGATCAGCCTCATCCCCATCTCCTTCGCGCTCACGGGCCCGGTTGCCCACGCCGTCGGAGCGCGGGAGACGCTCGTCGGCGCGGGCTTGGCCGGAGCGGCGATCACGCTCGCCTTCCTCTTCCTCCCCGGAATGCGCGAGAGCGAGCGTGCCGGGGCGCTCGTGATAAATAATGAACGCTAATCGTTTGGATTAGCAGAAGCGTGGTATAGTCGGCCCGTGGGCGAGAGGCTCTCGTACGACGTGCTCGTGGTCGGAAGCGGTGCCGCCGGGCTCGCCGCAGCGCTCTCGGCCGAGCGCGCGGGCGCGCGCGTCGCCCTCGCGAGCAAGGGGCCCTTGCAGTCGTGCAACTCGGCCAAGGCGCAGGGCGGGATCCAGGCGGGCGTCGGCGAGGACGACTCGCCGGAGCAACACGCCGCCGACGTCTGGCGCTCGTCGCATGAGACGGCCGACCTCAGGCTCGTCCGCGTGCTGACCGAAGAGGCGCCCGCCACCGTGCACTGGCTCGAGGAGGTGGGGGTCGAGTTCACGCGCGAGGACGGCGGCTACCGGCTGGCCCGCTGCGGGGGTGCCACGCGGCGGCGCCTGCTCCAG
>JACVSB010000132.1 GCA_014534155.1 Thermoleophilia bacterium | reverse complement strand
AGGTAGAACGCCGCGCGCGCTCCCCACTCTCGGTGAGCCTCTACGACCTGGTACCAGGCGCCGTAGCACCAGTCGTAGCGCGACTCGGCGATCCCGTACTCCTCCGCGGTGTGGGAGACGAAGACGATCGGGCGGCGTGGTCGCACGCCCGCCTCCGCGTACGCGCGGGCAAGCGCGAGCGTAGCGGCGACCCCCGTCGCGTCGTCGAAGGCCGCCTCGAACCACCCGTCGTGGTGGCCGCCGACGACGACGGCACCGCCTCGGCGCCCCGGCAGCGTGCCGACGACGTTCGCCGCCTCGGCCCCGCGCGCGAGCGGAGCGACGAGGACGACCCGGACCGGCTCCCCTTCGTGCCGAAGGAGCTCGGCCGCGTCCTCCTTGCGGACGGTCACCATCGGCGGGCCGCCGGCGTGCCACATCGCGTCGAACGTCCCGAGGGCGCCGTCCCCCTGGTAGTACGGGCCGCCGGGGAAGGAGGTCAGGAGCATCGCCGCCGCGCCGCGCGAGACGAGCTCGAGCGCGACCTCGTACGGCCAGAGGCTCTCGTCCCTCCAGTCCACGAGCGCAACCTTTCCGGTTACGTCGACCCGGTCGAGGTCGTGACGAGACCCCCGCCCGACGAAGAGGAGCTCGCCGCGGACGCCGTCGGGCCCCGTCTCCGGCACGCCTCCCATCGAGGCGGACTCGTACCGCGTCCCCCCGTCGAGCTCGACGAACGCCTCACCGAGTCGCCACGCGTCCACGGGGACCGGCTCCTCGGCGACGTCGACGAGCCCGAGCCCGCGCATCTCGCCCGCGATGTAACGCGTCGCCGCACGCTCCTCGGGCGTCCCGGCGACGCGGAAGCCGAGCGGGTGCGAGCGGAACGCCGAGAGGCGCTCGACGATCTCCCGGAGGTATCCCGCCGAGACGGCGCGCTCCACGCCGGGGTCCATGCGGGTGACTCTCACGGCTTTCGCGCGCGCGGTCAACGCCCCCGGTCGCGAACCCGTTCTCGCGCCGCGACTCGCGGCGAGGTGACGATCGTCGGCGCGCGCGCCGTCACGCTCGCCCCGGGCACGGGGCAAATAGCAGCCTCTGGCGAAACGCGCCTGCGGCGCTACGACGTGACGCCGGTCTACGAGGCGTACGAGGTTTCGCTCGTCAAAGCGCTAGAGCCTCCTAGAAGTACCGGGCAACTCCGCGCGAGAGCGGTGCGACACCGGTCGCTACGGTTCGCCGACTCGTGACCGTCCTCGGCCGCGAACTCGCCCGCATCGTCGGCCCGGACGCCGTCCTCCCCGGATCCGTCTCGTCGTTCCTCGCCGACGCGACCCAGTCCCGCTTCCTCCGCGGCGAAGCCGACGCGATCGTCCTCCCGGCGACGGCCGAGGAGGCCGCGCGCGTCGTCGCCTGGTGCTACGAGCACGACGTCGCCGTCGTTCCGCGCGGCGGCGGCACCGGGTTTGCCGGAGGCGCGGTTCCGATCGGGGGAGGAGTCGTCGTCGCGCTCGAGCGGCTGGCGCGCGTGCGCGCCTTCGATCCGCTCCTGTGGCGGATCGAGGTCGAGGCCGGCGTACGAACCGCGGACCTGCGGCGGATCGTGCGCGAGAGCGGCCTCTTCTTCCCGCCCGACCCGGGTGCGGCGGAGCAGTCGCAGATCGGTGGAAACATCGCGACGAACGCGGGTGGGCCGCATGCGTTCAAGTACGGCGTCACCGGTGCGTGGGTGACGGGCCTCGAGGCGGTGATCGCACCCGGGAACCTCGTCTCCGTCGGCGGCCCGATCAGGAAGGACGTGGCCGGCTACGACCTAAAGAGCCTCCTCGTCGGATCCGAGGGAACGCTCGGCCTCGTCACGGCGGCCTGGCTCCGCCTCCTGCCCGCGCCGGAGGCGTTTCTCCCCGTCGCCGCCTTCTACCCCGACGCCGCCCGCGGGTGCGACGCGATCGAGCGGGTGCTCGGCTACGGCCTACGGGTGGCGGCGCTCGAGTACCTCGACGGCGGCGCGCTCGCCGCGGCGCGGCCGTCCTTCCCACAAGGTGTCCCCGACGAGGCCGCCTTCCTCGTCGTCGCGGAGGCCGACGGCGGGCTCGCGGAGGCGGAGGGCCTGCGCGCCCAGGTCGTCGAGGCGCTGGAAGACGGGGCGGTCGCGATCCGGGCGCCCGAGAGAGGAGACGTCGCCGAGCTCTGGCGCTGGCGCGACGGCGTCTCCCTCGCGGTCACGGCACGGCGCGGCGGCAAGGTGAGCGAGGACGTCGTCGTCCCGCTCGAGCGGCTACGCGAGATCGTCGAAGGCACCGTCGAGATCGGGCGCAGGCACGCGCTCGAGGCCTGCAGCTGGGGTCACGCGGGTGACGGGAACGCCCACTCGAGCTTCCTTGTCGCCCCCGACGAACCGGCCGAGCTCGGGCGTGCCGAAGAAGCCGCGGACGAGCTCGTCGCGCTCGCGCTCGAGCTCGGCGGGTCGGTCACGGGCGAGCACGGCATCGGGTGGGTGAAGCGGGGCAAGCTCGAGCGGCAGTGGAGCGCCCCCGCCGTCGAGCTGCACCGCGCGGTCAAGCGCGCCTTCGACCCCATGGGCCTGTTCAACCCGGGAAAGAAGGTCTAGTAGCTTCCCCAGGTCTGCACTTCTCCGACGCTGAGCAATCCCACGAGATACGCGAAAGGTGGGCAGGAACCAGAGCCGTGCCGTTCACGCTCACCTCGCTGATGAGGAGGAGAAGCCCTTTCGCCTCGCTCGGGAGACCGGATGCCGACGCTCCCAAGGTGATCGCGGCCGCGCGCGCACGGAGCGATGACCTAATTCGAGCCGGACTCTTCTTCAGTTCGCAGTTGTCGCCGAGCGTGACGCGGTAGCGAGGATGGAGCCCGCGCACTCCGCTCTTCGTGTGAGCCGAGCGACAGCCGGCCGTCGGCCGCCGCGACCATGTCCGGATCGTGGCTCGCCGCGATGATCGTGGCGCCCTGTTCTCTCGCAGCCTGTTGCAGGAGCTTGATCACGATGCGGCCCGCCAGGCGGTCGAGATGAGCCGTCGGCTCATCGGCGAGCAGTACACGCGGTCCGGGCGCGAGCGCACGCGCGAGCGCGACTCGCCGCTGCTCGCCGCCGGAGAGGCGATCAGCGCGGCGATGCATGAGCTTTCCGAGGCCGACCCACTCGAGCCAGCGCTCCGCGCGTCCCGCCGCCTCGGGCTCGCCAAAACCTCGCAGCGCTAGCCCGAGCTGAACGTTCTCGCGCGCCGAGAGGAACTCGACGAGCGTGGAATGCTGCGAGACGTAGCCGAGAACACGCTGGCGCCAGCGCGCCGCCTCGTTGGGGCCGAGCGAGTCGACGCGCTCGCCGCCTACCCACACCTCGCCGCGGTCGGGCCGGTCGAGGACGGCCATGATGTTGAGAAGCGTCGTCTTGCCGCTTCCCGACGGCCCTGCGAGCACGTGGAGCTGCTCGGCGCCGAACGCCCACGAGAGCTCCGCGACGATCGCCCGCTCCTGCGCTCCGTAGTGCTTCGTGACGCGGTCGAGTACGACCTCCGTCTCATAGCGCTTCTCGGCGGCGCCGATTCGTGGCGCCGCCACGACGGGGGACGGTTCGCGGCCTCGTTCCTTGAGATCCTCGACGAGCAGCTCGACCTTTCCCCAGCTTGCCTGGGCTCGGACGCGTTCGCGGACGCCGGCTTCCTCGCGGAGGCGCCGCGGTAGGCGCAGCCAGCCTTGCTCGTCGACGATCAGGACTGGACGCGTCGTCCCCTCCGCGGCGAGGCGCCCGTCGCGGATGTGGATCGTTCGTTCTGTGCGAAGCGCCACCTCGGGATCGTGGGTGACGATCAGCGCAGCAGTGTTTGCTTCCGACGCAAGCTCGAGCATGAGCTCAACCACGGCCTCGGAGTTGCGCGCGTCAAGCTCGCCAGTCGGCTCGTCGGCGAGGAGGAGCGGCGGTCGCTTCGCGAGCGCGGCAGACACGGCTACACGCTGCTGCTCGCCGCCGGAAAGTTCGTCGGGACGCGCCGCCGCCCGCCGCCCGAGCCCGGCGGCACGGACGATGTGCGCCACCCGGAGACGCTCTTCGCGGCCGTACCGACCGAGCAAGCGCAGCGGAAGCGCGACGATCTCCTCCACCGAGAGCTCGCGCGGCAGGGTGCGGTGGTAGTGCTGCCGCACGATCCCGATCGAGCTCCGCCGCAGCCCCGCGAGCTCGGGCCCGCGCATCCGTTCGATTGAGCGCCCGAGGACGACGAGCTCTCCGCTCGACGGGCGCAGCGAGCCCGAACAGAGACCGAGGAGCGTGCTCTTCCCAGAGCCGCTCGGACCTAGGACGGAGACGACCTCGCCCTCGTGCACCTCGAGCGAGAGGCCACGGAGCGCGGCGACATCGCCGTATGCCGCCCGATAGAGGTAGAAGAGATCCTTCGCCTGAACGGCCGGGGTCACGCTCGTAACCTCTTCGCCGCCGTCTCTCGCAGCTGCCGGCTCGCCATTAGCGCTGCGGTCGCGACGCCGATCACAGCCACGGCGCCCAGCAGGACCGCACCCTCTTGCCAAGCGACGGCAGGCTCGATCGGCGGCAGCGGGCGCCGCGCCGTTGCGGTCACGCTCACGAGCGCACCGATCAAGCGGACGGCGAGGAGGCCGCCGCCGAGTCCAGCGGCGACGCCGAAGGTCGACAAGAGGACGAGGCGAAGCTGCGTGCTTCGCGTCAACGTCGCAGGCGGGATCCCGAGAGCCTCGTACTCGGCGGACAGGAGCCGCTCCGAAGCAAGCGCCGAGCGAGTGGAAAGGATCAGACCGAGAAGCGCGAGAATCCCTGCGGCGACGGCAGCGAAAGCGAGCACGCTTCGCGTTCCCGCACCAAGCGGGTCGTTCAGGAGCCGCGCCGTCAGCGGTCCAGCTCCGATCACGCTTTCGACGCGGAACGGCGGCTCTCCGAGCCTCTCCAGGAACGTGCCCGGTTTGCCCTCGAAGAACCACGCTTCCGACGGCATCGCGCGCCCTGGCTGGTCGACATTCAGCGCGGCAAAGAGCGTGTCGTAGTCCACCACGATGAACGCGGAGGGGTTCTCGGTGATCGTGGGGAAGAGTTGCGCGGTCGCAGCGACGTATACGGGCAGTTCCGCCCCGGCGACGCCCACCGCCACCCTCCCGTCAACGGCGGCCGACGCTACGGCGCGGCCGGCGAGCCCCGGAACGCCCTCCGGAACCTGAGGGCGGATCAGCGCGAGATGAGTTACCTGGAGCCTGAGCCGGACGCCGCGCCGCTCGGGAAGGCCGGACCCGGCTACCGCGTCCCACCGACGCTCCTCCAGTAACCCGCCTACAGACGCCGCCTGCCAGTTGATGAGCGGAGGCAGCGGCGCCCAATCCGGCCCACGCCGCTCCTCGAACCCGCCGACATCGACCCAGCCTCGCGTGTCGGGCTGAGCGCTGAGCGGCAGGAACACCGGCGGAAACTCCATTCCGACGAGCTGGGCGCCGCGCAGCT